>NZ_NPDS01000009.1:40000-210489 GCF_002811925.1 Leptospira barantonii | reverse complement strand
CCCGAGCTCGAACCCCCACCGGCGCCCCCGCTTCCGGAACTCGAACCACTGGTCGTGATAAGATAGGTTTTATCCTCGTCGATCAATTGACTGGAACCTCTCGAAAAGGACTGAGCCGTTGTAAAACTATACTTTGCCACGTTCGCATCCGGATTCAAAGTCAAGTTATCCGTAACCGCGCTGAGGTTGGTTCTCCACGGAGATACGGCGCCTAGGTTCGACCATTTTTGATCGTCGCTGATGTTGCGATTGTCCGTTGCGAGCGAACCCCATTCTATCCAAGATCCATCGTAATAACGGGTCGGAACTCCGATGATGGATATGGCCGCGAATCCAGTGATCGTAGATCGGACGTTGGTCCTGCAATACGTAACCACGGTTTGTCCGTTTTGATATCCCGCAGTGTCGAAAACGTTTTTGATCTGAGCCTTTGTTTTAAATTGAAAACTCACCGTAGTATCGACGAGCAAATTCGCAAACGGAATGTTCACCGCACCTTTGATATGACCTTCGATCGGAGTCACGCAAGGTGGAGTCGCGCAGGTTTTTCCGGAAGGTCCCGCCGTGCTTGAAGCCGTTCCACCGTATTCCGCAGTCGATCTTGCATCGACTATAAAAATTCCCTTGCTCGGAATCGGAGTCACTTTCAAAAAATTCGTATTCCCCTCTCGTACGATATGAAGTACGTCCGCGATCGTTGCCTGTAAGATCGTATTGTCCGTCAAAAGAGTCTGCACCCCTTTGCCTCCGCTCGGATTGATTGCGGAAACGGAAACGGTCGTAAAGAAATTTCCAAGCGATGCGTGATACGATACGGCTCCATTCAAAATCGCTAAACTCTTTGCGGGCGCTCCCCAATACCGGAGAGCATACCAACCGCGAAGAGATTGTTGTACGTTGGAAGCGGTCGGAGTATCGGCCGCAAAAACCACAAGATCCGTTTGGAGATCGATTCCGTATTTTTTTAGGAAAGAATCGATCTGCGATCCTTGAGGAACCATCGTTTCGGTGTCGATTACACCGTTGTTTCGAGTTTGTCCGAAGATCGCATCCGCATCCGATAAAAGATACACGTTTACTCCGCTCCCCGCCTTCGGAAAGATATATTGACCCGAAGGAACCCCGCTCGTTTGCACTTGAAAGATGAATAACTTTCCGTACACACCCGCGGGTTTTCGGTTCTGCCAATCCTGAGTCCAACGATTGATCGTTGTATAAGTCACCAAACCGAAATCGTTTTGATTGTAATCTTCCGCGGAGGGACTTGCCAACTCCTCCGCGGTATTGACTTTTAAAATAATCGGAAGATGAATCTTTAGGGCCGCCGGTATAAAATCGTAATTGCTGGTCTTCCCCTTACACCCGAACAAAACAAACAATATTATAAATATAGAATAAAATATTTTTAGAATTCTCACTTTCGTCTCTCCTATAAGTTGAACGGGAAATTTACGATAAACCCGATCGTTTGCAGTTTTGCGGTGTTGTAACCCGCGTATGTCTGGGAATAATACAGGTTGTAAAAATTTCCGTACGAATCCGTATATCCCAGGGACGCTTCCGCGTTATGATAGTCTTCCCTTCTTCCCCAAGCGGGACGTTCGTTTTGAACCCAGAGGTCGTATAGATTGACGCCCGGAATCGTATCGGGAACCGTAAGGTTGAGATAGTTCAAAGGAGGAGCCTGTCTCGGGTCCGCAAACGCGTAACCGCCTTGTCCTTTTTGTCCTCTCGCTCCGACCGTAAAAAAGAAACTTTCAAAAAATCTTAAGTAGATTCCAGAGTAATAAAGAATGTCCTCGGGAACAGGGTTCTCCCGTTTCCGATAGCTGAGTTCGCCTAACGCGCCCAGTCCGTGAAAGTCGAAATCTTTCGCGAGGTAAACGTTGAGTTCTCCGCCGCTTGCACCGTCTCCGAGCGATTGAGGATTACGATCGTAATCCCCTTTTTTGATCGCACCCGCACGCACCGAAATCGTGGGAATCCACCACTTGTCATGATCGAATTCGTCGACGATCTTATAACGGATTCCGAGTCTTGTATCCAAGTAGCCGTACTTATCCGCGTTTTCGGGAATCTGCATCAGACCTCCGTAACGATCCACGAGTTTTGCCCTTCCCAATTTGCCGAAGCCGGTTCCGAAATCGATCGTAAGCCGATCCGTGATACCGTATTCAAGCACGATGTTTCCGGTGTTGATCCGAATGTTATCGTCGTAATTCGCCTTTGTGTTTGCAAGAAACGCGGAATCGTATTCCGAGTGTATAAAAATCGTTCTCACCCAAAGCTGTCTTTCGTACGGAGACCATGCCTGTTGTGCATTCAAAGCCGAAACGGCAGAGAACAACAAGGCTCCCCATAGAATCTTATAATTCATTCTAAATACCTAATATAATAAAAACTAAATTTGATTGAAAACGGAAGAACGGAACGAACCCGAAATCATTCTTTCCTTTCTTCCAACTTAACGTTAAAACGAACGCTCACGAAATATTCGAGAGAATCCAATTGTTCCTGGGTGAGTTTGCCCGCGAGCTCCTCCAGATTTACCCTTTGTTTTTCGCTGTTGGGAAGGGAACCTTGGAGATATTCCAAACGGATCTTTTGCGGTTGTGTTTTGGAAGGATCGGCCTCCGTTGGAATTTCGATTTCGCGGTTGTAGACCGATTTACCGAGATGGTATTTTTCACGGTCCTTTCCTTTCGGAATTTGGGCCACCCCGCCCCCGCTAAAACCTCCGGACGCAAAGGAAGGTCCGGTCCAAATACTTGTTAAGCCGAATATCAAAGTTAAAATTACGATTTGTCTCACTTTTATTTCTCCGAATGATTTTCTGTTTTTACGTTTTAAGAACGACGTCCTCGAAGGGACGCCGCTCTCTAAAAATAACCTAACAACGATTATTGTATCTTGTAGTTCCAATCGTCGATCAGGGTCTGACGGGAAGTTGTCGCGTTCGGATTGACCACCGCTTTGTAATTCGCCGCGTTCGCCGCGTTGAAGGTTGGTCCGCCGCCCGTTCCGCCCGTGCTCACGGTTAAATCCACCGAGTCCGTTGCGAACGGAGATCCCGAAGGAAGAGTTCTTTTGGTCGGATCGGGATGATTCGCCGAAAGTCCGTTCCACTCTATGAACGAATTCTCATAGAATACGGTAGGTCTTCCTAATATTACAAAAGTGGAAAGTCCCGTAACCATGGATCTTGCGTTCGTTCTGCAATAGTGAAGGTATGTTTGACCTTGTTGATAACCGCTTACGGAACCGTTCTCGGCGTGTCCCCAACCGGAGGGATTGGACCAAAGAGCGGCTAACGCGGCCTTGGATTTGAATCTTCCCGTGGTCTGATCGATCACTTGAAGCCAAGGGGCGAAAAATGCGCCTTTTAGATGTCCTTCGGTAAGAGCTTTCTTACCGGATTCGATTTCATTGGCACCCGTTCCATCCGCCGTACCGACAAATTCTCTTTCCGTGGAAGTGGTGTTGTGTCTCGCGTCCGCGATAAAAACGGAAGAAGTAAGACCGCTTACGCCGTGTGAATTCGGATTGCGAACGATCTTGATGATGTTCTCAACGGGTTGAACGAGAACGGAGTTATCCACGTTTCGTAAATTCTTAACCGAATAGGTTCCGTCGTTCGGAGGTAAACTTTCCGATCCCGATGCTGTCAACTCAGCGGCCGAGAATTGAGTATCGATCGGACCGTCGAGCACCGCAACGTGTTTAGAATCCCCGCCCCAATAACGAAGCCAGTAGTAACCTCTTCCGAGAGTTTGATAGGTTCCACCCTTTGGACTCGCGGCTGTTCCCGCACCCGTGTCCTGTCCGGAAGCGAACACTACAAGATCCTTGGACAAGTCGATCCGATATAACTTTAAGAACAGATCGGTTCTTGCACCGTCGGGAAGACCGGTTTGAACGTTGTCAAAAAGACCGTTGTTTCTTTTTTGTCTGAAGTTGATATCGGTTCCACCGCCGTTCGGCCATGAATAAACATAAACGCCCGATGTCGGTTTAACAAATTCCTGACCTGCGACCGAACCTTGAGTCGATTGAAGAATGATCAAGTTACCCGAAATCGACGCCGGTTTTTGATTCGCCCAATCGCTTCTCCAGCGTTTGATCGTGGTTGCGGTCACTAAACCGTATTCGTTTTTGTCGTAGTTATCGTTCGACTCGACCGCGAGTTCCGCCGCAGTGTTGACCTTCACTCCGTTAGCCGCAATCGCCGCGAGCGCGAGCAGAATGTTGTTATCGTTCTTACCTTCGGATGGCTTACAGGTTCCGAGAAACCCCGCGACAGCCAGCACTATTCCGAATAATCCAAGTTTGCGATTCATGGTTATTTTCCTTACGTTAGTTTTCTTTCCTGCGGGGTTTCTAGTTCCCAAAGGATTTAACCCAACAATCGAAACGTTGGTTTGAATCTCAACGTAATTCTGTTTTAACGGAAATAATTTTTATTATATTGAACAACTTATTTGCAAGCTGTTCAATATAATTTGCAAGGAGCGACTAACGCGGCGGATTTATAAATTAGCAGTGGAGCTAATCCAAAACAGAACGGCTTTGGATGTGGAAGGATTGAAAATTTCTTGGAGATCTTGTGCGAGAAAAACGGCCGTGTCGCCCGGAGAAAGTAGATTCTTCTTTCCGGAAAAAACAAAACCGACCTCGCCTTGAACCAAAGAAACCGTTTGTATCTTTTGCTTTTGAAACCAGACCGGAAGAGGAAAACTTCCGGGAGCCAGAGTGACTTCCAAAAATTCCATTCGATTCTCCGAGTCCTGATGCAAAACGCGAGCACTGAGCTTATCCTTGTGTAAGGTGAGAATTTTAGATTCTTCCTTTCTAAGGATTTTAGGCCCATGTAACGAGAAATCGGGTAAGAATTCCGCAACCTGAGTTCGTAACGCCTTCGATAACTTCCAGAGAATCGCGATACTCGGAGTCGTTTTACCGGTCTCGATGAGACCGAGCATTCCCCGACTTACTTGAGCGATCTGCGCTACCTTTTCCATGGAAAGACCGAGTTCCAATCTGCGCTTTCGAATCTTATCACCCAGAAAACTGGTCAAAAAATCATCCGGCGCTTTTTCGGGTGGATTTGATATATTCTGATTTTCTAAACTACGAGCCATAATCGTTTGCAATGGAACACCACCTGTCGATTCTAAAAAAAACCCGGGAATCCCGGGATAGAATAGGGTCTTTTTCAGAGAAAGTTAGAGTTAGGGCAGATCCCATTGGGACCCACCAGTTGAAAAGTTTATCCAAGATATTAGAAAGTCAATATATATTTCAATATAACATACACAACTGATACATATATTGGATTTATTGAATAAGATTTTGGTCTTTTTTCCAAATATTTTGGGCAAAGAGTCCCAAGAAGACCAGAGAATACTCTAAAAACCGTACGGAAATCGGGTTTTCATAGAGCTGTAAACCCGATCCTTCCGCGGATAACGTTCTCCCGGCTATGTAGGAAAGCGGAACAACCCATACAAAAATGACTCCGGGAAGAATCGGATATTTCACCCAGTGAAAGAGCGCCCAAAGCAAATACCAGGAATTGACCACCGGCGAGAATATAAAAAACCAAAGAAAACAACTCGAGATCGCTTTTGCGTTTCCGTTTTTGTAGGAAAGAATATTCCAAATTCCGAATATTCCCCAGAGCCCCAAGGACAAAACCCCGGCCCACAACGAAGACTCTAAATTCAAGGTCGCGAACAGTACCTTAAATACGGAATATAAGGAAGCGTTAAACTCCCATCCTTTCAGAAACGCAAGAAGTCCGTCTCCCCCCACTCCCCCCTGCAACCAAAAGAAAAGATAGGGCATCGTGAACGCGAAAACGAATCCGAAAAGAAAACGGATTCGATTCTTCCCAATGATAAAGAACGGAAGTAGAATCCATCCGAACGTTTTTACTCCGCAGGCAAGCCCCAACAAAACCGCGGAAAGAAGATTCTTTTTCCCGGAATGAAAAACGGACGCGCCCGCGATCAAAAGCAAACCCAAAAAATCGGGATGCGCTTGTGCAAACGTTTCGATCACAAGAAGAGGACACCAATATAGAATTCTAAATTCTTTTTTTGGAATGTGTTTTTGTAAAAAATACCAAAAGCCTGTTTCGATACCGAGATAGAATATTTTTAATCCAACCAAGGAACCCGGAAAACAAAACGAAGACGCGAAAAACAAAACTTCCAGAACGGGACCGTAGATCGTAGGAACGTCGGGATGGTTGATTCTACTTAAAATTTCTGCGCTCCAAGAAGGAAGGTTCGGTTCGGAAAAAAAGAGAGAAGGAGGTTTTCCGTATGGAGTTCCCGTTTCCAAGGTCACGAAACCGTCCCAAAGAAACCGAGCCCAGTCGTCTTCCCAAACCGGAAAGATAAATACACACGTTATGCGAAACATAAAACCCCAAAACCAGATCCCGGAGGCTTTCAATCTGCGTTCCGACCGAGAAGTTCCTTCTTTCTTGCCCGCACCCGCCCATAAAGGATAAAACGAAATCGCAAGAAGTAGTGAATAAATTCCCAGAAAAAGAATCAGATTCGTTTTACCCGAGGTCCTACCCCAATACAAAAACAAAACGATATAAAAGATCCAAGAAAGGATTCCCGCGATCGTCTCAAAATGAAATCGGAAAGGTTTCCGTTTCAACGATCGTTTTGAGTGGACAGAGAACCAGGACATTCGGATCCTATTGTATAGATTATGAAGCGAACGATTCACAAAATAGAACGTAGAGATTCCAGGGAAACCTTTCCTCTGGAATCGGAATCGGTGAATCTCGTTTTGACTTCTCCCCCCTATCCCATGATCGAAATGTGGGACGAACTCTTTTTCGGTTTTTCTCCGCAGATCCGCGCAAACTTTCAAAACGATCCGAACGATTCCTACGAAAGAATGCATCTTGAACTCGATCGAGTTTGGAAAGAATCCTTTCGCGTTTTGAAGGATGGAGGTTTTCTCGTCGTCAATATCGGAGACGCGACCAGAAACACTTCCCTCGGCTTTCAAATTTTTATGAATCATGCGAGAATTCTCAGAAGTTGCAATTCGATCGGGTTCCAAAGCCTTCCCGGAATCCTTTGGAGAAAACAGACAAACGCCCCGAATAAGTTTCTCGGTTCGGGAATGCTTCCTGCGGGAGCGTATGTAACTCTAGAACATGAACACATTCTAATATTCAGAAAAAATAATAAACGAAAGTTCGCGACCAAATCGGATAAACTCTCCAGGGCGGAAAGTGCGTTCTTCTGGGAGGAAAGAAATTCCTGGTTCACGGACGTTTGGGATTTTAAAGGAAAAAAACAGGGCTTAAATTCCCTCGCAGGAAGAGAAAGAAGCGCCGCATTTCCTTTCGAACTCGCCAACAGAATCATACTGATGTATTCCTTAAAAGGAGACTTGGTCGTCGATCCGTTTCTCGGAACCGGAACGACGACGCTCGCGGCCATAGGCAATTGCAGAAACTCCGTCGGGTTCGATTTGGATTCGAGTTTGCTTCAAACTTCTTTCGAAAACTTTTCCTCTTTGAAGGACGAACTCAACGGACTCGTAGATAAAAGAAAACACGCTCACGATCTTTTCGTCGATACGAGGGAAAAAGAAGGAAAACCGTTTCTTCATTTCAATCAAAACCTGCAAACTCGGGTCGTAACGAAACAGGAAAAATTCTTAGATCTGGAAAGAATCACAAAACTTTTTAGAAACGAAACGGGAATGATCGAAGCGGAATATTCTCCCTTACTTCAGGCCGTTGCTCCTCCGCAACTCGAGCCCGCACCGGCAGTACAACCGTAGCAGTGTTCGTAGACTCGAATTTTTCTTTGTTCTAAAAGATTCGCGTCGTAGTCTCGGATGTTTTGAACGTTTCCTTCCACTTTCATTTCCAACATCTGATTGAAATCACAATCGTAGAGAGAACCGTCGTAACCGACGCTCAAAGTGTTTCTGCACATTACACCTTGCGCCGCGACCGGGTTGTAAGAGGTCACCAGTTTTTCCAGATAACCTTCCAAATTCCCGCTTTCCTGTAGATATTCCAAATATCTGGAAATCGGCATATTCGTGATCGTAAAAAGGGAATTGAACTGTATTCCAAATTGTTTATACAATGAATTCTTAAACTCATTTTCAAGATCCGTTTGCGATCCGGGTAAAAATGCTCCCGCCGGATTGTAGACAAGATTCAAAACCAAACCGGAACCGGGGACCCCGTATCCGATAGAATTCAACTTTTGTAATGCTTCTATGGACTTCTCGAAAACCCCTTCTCCCCTTTGCGCATCCGTTCTTCTTTTTTCGAAATAAGGAAGACTGGATACGACCTCAACCTTTTGTTCCGCGTAGAATTCGGGAAGACTTCTGTATTTTTCTCCCGCAAGAAGAATGGTGAGATTACAACGAACCATCACTTTCTTATTCAGTTTACGGAGTTCGGTTACGAGCCATCGAAATTCCGGATTCATCTCCGGAGCGCCGCCAGTCAAGTCCACGGTCGAAATCGAACTCGTCGCAAGAACGCTCAAACAATGAAGCATTGTTTCCTTGCTCATGATTTCTTTTCGATCGGGTCCGGCATCCACGTGACAGTGTTTGCAGGTTTGATTGCAGAGTTTTCCGAGATTCATCTGAAAAATTTCCGTGGGAACGGGGCGTAAGTCGCCCACACCGGAACTTTTCAGTCGATCCGCAAAGGAAGGAAGATTCTTATGAGAGAATACTTCCTTCAAAATTTGAAACTGTCTCTCTGGAGAAACGAGTTCGCTTCCTCTGGATTGTAAGGACTTCACGTTATGCGTTCTTTCTCCTTTCGGACGAATTACATTCCGAGTTCTTTGACCTTATTCATCATCTGAACGGAATGAACCAAAGAAGCTCCGCCTCGGATCGCGGCCGCGACGTGAACCGCTTCCATAAGACCCGCTTCGCTCACTCCTTTTTCCAACGTATCGGTCGTATATGCGTCTATACAATAAGGACATTGAATCGCGTGTGAAACCGCCAAAGCGATTAAGGATTTTTCGCGAGCGGTCAAGGCTCCGTCCGCGAATACGTCTCCGTAATATTCGAAAAACTTTTTCGCAAGATTGGGCTGAAACTCTCCGATGTTTCCGAATTTTTTGAGATCTTCCGGTACGTAGTAGGACTCTTTAGACATTGTAATTCCTTTTTTGTAATTTTAGAAAATTCTAATTTAGCTTTTTATATTCAATTTCTTGTTTATCCTTCGCTTTTCTTCGGAGCAAAGGTGAGATTGTTACACTTCTCGCATACTTCTTCCGGGATAATTCCCCAACGCATCAGATATCCGAACACGAAACATCCGGCACAAAATCCGACGAAGGATTCCAAGGCCGCAAAAAACAAAAGAATTCCGAGCACGATCTGAAACGCAAAAATTTGACCCGAAATCAGAAGGATCAACGAGGTCAAACTGAACAAAAAACCGATGGATTGTGCGAATCGTTTCGGAGGTCCGGCTGTCGCTTTATTTCCCAGTTTCAGCAAGGGTACGATACCATGAATTGCGATCTTCGCAAAGAGAGAAAATTTAGGTCCGTACAAAACCCTCGCCGTAAACCCGTAGAGCAATGCGAGATTCAACCAAACCGATTGGGTCCAAAGTGTTGCTAACGTAAGAATAAAAACGAGACCGGCTACCGATCTGGCCGCGTATTCGTTGACCGAATCCGGAAAATTGCCGATTTGAATCATGAGATTCCCCCTCTTGGATAACGACAGATCTATTATATAGACCTCGCTTTCAACCAAATAATCGTCTTTATTTTCTGCAATAACTTAATTATTTTACTATAACATTAAATTTTCTGCTATATTGAATTTTTGACTTGCGAAGGATTTTTGAATTTTTTTCAATGTTTTTCCTAAAGAATCCAGATTCTTTTTTATTCTAAGTTATAAGAAGAGGAGCTTCCTCTTGAAAAGGTCCATGAAAATGATGAAACTCAAAAACATTCTATTTGCATTCATTTTAATCCTTCCTTCGTTTCTTTGGTCACAAAAATCCGAATCCTGGATCTTAACACCGGGAGAAGCCAGAGCGATTCTTTCCGAAAGTCTGGTCCTCGACACGAGACCCCGCTCCGTATTTTTCCGGGAACATATCACGGGTTCCCGTTTCGTTTCTTGGGAAGAATTTTCGGTTTCAGAACTTCCTCACAAGGGCAACCTACTTCCCGTAGAAGCGATCAAAAAGAAATTGGAAGCATACGGAATTCGAAACAATCGTCCCGTTTTGGTTGTAAGCGAAACCAAAAACAATTGGGGAGAGGACGGAAGAATCGTATGGATGCTTCGTTCCCTGGGCCATCATTCGGCGTTTCTCGTGGACGGAGGGTATTCCGCCTTAAAGAAGTTAGGCGCTCCCGTTTCCAATTCGGGCGAACCGAAAGAAACCGGTTCCTTTAAGATTCAACTCGATTCCAATTTAAGCGCGACCTCGTTCGAGATCCGATCCAATCTCAAAAATAAACGTTATGTGTTCTTGGATACTAGAGAAGACAGGGAATTTCAGGGAGAAACCCCTTACGGAGAATCCAGAGGCGGTCATATTCCGGGCGCCAAACATCTATATTATAAAAATCTTTTAAACGAGGACGGCGCCCTTCTTTCCTCAGAAAAAATCTCGGAAAAGATCAAGGAACTCGGAATCGCCAGAGACAGCGTCGTGATCTCCTATTGTACGGGAGGAATCCGTTCGGCTTGGGTGACCACGATTCTTAGAAACGAGGGTTATAACGCAAAAAATTACGCGGGTTCCATGTGGGAATGGTCCTCGGGCAACGAAAAGGATTTTCCTCTTGTCCGCAAGTAAGGGAGATTCGTGGAGTTTTATATTTTTTGAATATTCTAAGATTCGATAGAAGAATTACGATCCTTGTTTCCGTTTTTACGACGGTTGTTTGTGTTTTTGTATGCGGTAAAACCTCGGACAAAATCCCAGTAGAAGACCGTTTTCCCGGTCGGGCCTGGGCAAAACCGGTTAACGTCGGGGATTCCCTTCCCGGAATCGGAGGTTTGACCGCAAAGGACTGCGGACAATGTCACGAAGATCACTATAAAGAATGGGAAACTTCCACACACGCGAATGCGTTCAGCGACTTACAGTTTCAATCCGAGTTGACCAAACCTAATTCTCCGCAATGGCTTTGTTTGAACTGTCATATTCCTATCAGCGGTCAAAGAAAGGAGATCGCGACGCACCTCAAAGAAGGAGACGTGTTTAAACCGGTTCTTGTTTCTAATCCGAAATTTAATGCGAACTGGGAAAAGGAAGGTGTCAGTTGTGGAACCTGTCATCTCAAATCGGATTCGAACGGAAACACGATCCTTGTTGGGCCAACGGGAGCGAACGCTCCTCATCCGGTGACGAAGGACAAAGAAGCTCTTCATTCCCGTTGCAACGACTGTCACAATCAAGACTATAAACTCAATTCTTCCCTGGTTTGTTATTTTAAAACCGGCGAGGAATTTAAGGAAAGCATTCATAAGGATAAGGAGGACTGCGTTAGTTGTCACATGCCTTCCTTAAATCGTAAGATCGTTCCGAATTCTTTCCCGAACGGTCCACGCGATTCTCACAGACATACGTTTATCGGCGGCGGCGTTCCGAAGAAGTTCGAATTGTTCGAACCTCATTGGGACGGAGGTTACAAAACCGGTTTGGAAATCGGGAAACCGACTTGGTCCGAAAAAGATTTTACAACGCGTAGCGTTCGGGTTCAACTCGAGTTGGAGAATAAATTTGCGGGACATTCCGTTCCTACCGGAGATCCGGAAAGACACGTTCTTGTGGAAGCGATTTTGTTCAACGAATCCGGTCGTGAAGTTTCTCGAGAGACGATTCGGATCGGACAAACCTGGGAATGGTATCCGGAAGCGAAACTCGTCTCGGACAATCGAATCCGTTCGGGTGAAAAAAGAAAGATCGATTTGAGTTTGAGCTGGAAGGAAACTGAAAACGTCCGTTTCGGTTTTATCAGAATGAAACACGTTCGTTTAACAAAAGAAAATGCGGAACACATGAGAAAGAATTCCAAACTTGCTTCCAAAGAAATCGGAGCCAAACTCGAACGAATCGAATCTTTTTATCCGTTTGCGAATCTGTTTTACGAATCCAAAACCGATTTGAACACGAAAAAAACGGTCGTTTCGTCCCGGGAAACTCTATTCAAAATTTCTAAACAAGGTAAGTTGTGAATTCTCTCTCGATCAGCGTCGTCATACCGGCGTTAAACGAAGAAAAATCCATTCCCTTCGTTTTAAAAGATCTTCATGCGATCGAAGAATTGAATCTTCAGGAAATCATCGTAATCGACAACGGTTCTAAGGACAAAACCGCTTTGGTTGCATCTTCGCACGGGGCTACGGTTCTTTACGAAGGCGAAAGAGGTTACGGCGCGGCCTGTCTCAAAGGATTGGAAAGAATTTTCCAATCCGCAAATCCTCCCGATTTGGTCGCGTTTCTCGACGCGGATTATTCGGATTCTCCTGCGGAACTTGTTCTTTTACTCGGAAGACTTTTTGATTCTCAAGCGGATCTTGTGATCGGTTCGAGGACCTTGGGAAAATCCGAGAAGGGCTCCTTGTTGCCCGTGCAAAAATTCGGAAACTGGCTTTCCACTACTTTAATTCGGATTTTATACGGAATTCGTTTTACGGATTTGGGTCCGTTTCGTTTGATCCGGTCGGATTCTTTAAGAAAATTGAATATGCAGGATCGTAATTTCGGATGGACTGTGGAAATGCAGGTGAAAGCCGCAAAATACGGTTTACGTTGCGCCGAGGTCGGAGTGAGTTATAAAAAAAGAATCGGATATTCCAAAGTGAGCGGAACCGTTCTCGGTTCGATTCGGGCCGGTTGGAAAATTCTTTACACGATCGGCAAACTTCAATTTACGAAATGAAACCGGAATATTCAGGAATCGTTTTTTACTTTTTTGTTTTTTCGTTTCTTTTCGCTCCTTCCCTCGCCTTTCAACATTTCGGAGAGAGAAAAAATCTAACCCTTTTACTCGTTTCTATTGTTCCGGCGTTTGTCGGATATGTTTGGATCTTGGTCGGCACAAGATCGTTTCCGAAAAGATTTTTAAAAAGTTCGCTCGTCTTAAAGGGAGCGAACGCGTTCCAAAGAATTCAAAAGTTTTCGAGTGTTTTTAATCAATTCAATATTTTGAATATTCCGTTTCGATTTTGGATCGGCTTTGGTCTTTTGATCCGAGTTATCCTTTTGTTTTCCGATCCGATCCTTTCCGAGGACGTCTATCGTTTTTTGTGGGACGGTCTTCTTTTAACCCAAGGACTTTCCCCGTTTTCATTTTTACCAAAAGAATTCTCGTGGATGGACGCGCCTTTGGAGCTCCGACCGATCTACTTTGAATTGTTAATCGACATGAATTCTTTAAAATTCTATTCCGTTTATCCGCCGATCCTTCAGTTTTTATTTTGGATCTCGGCAACCGGAATGCTTTTTTGGAAAAACGTTAAGATCGGAATTCTGATCTGGAAATGTTTTCTTCTTCTATCGGAGTTTGGCGTTCTGTTGTTTTTACTTTCTATTTTTAAAAAGAGAAACATTCCGTTCGTTTATTCTTTGATCTATTGGATGAATCCTTTGGTTCTTCTGGAGATCGGAGGGAACGCACATCCCGAATCGATTCTTTTGTTTTTTTTGATAGGTACGGTTGAGTTTGCGGTTCGATGGATGGAATCGGATCGGGTTGCGGACTTCTTAACATTAGGATTCTTTTTTCTCTGCGGAATTTTGACAAAGATCACGCCGCTTATCCTCGTTCCATTCTTCCTTTTTGTATTTTGGAAACGCAAAAAATTCTTCGTTCTTGTTTCCTGTTCCGCAGGAATTGCGTTAGGCGCCTTTGGACTTTTTTTTGGGGGAGAAGGAATTCTCAAACAAGAATCGGACGGTTTAGGCGTTTTTTTTCAACTTTTCGAATTCAACGGAAGCGCGTATTACGTTCTTCGAGAATTTTTGCGCGCGATCGGAGAAAACTTTTACGCGGCCGGTAAACTCTGCGGGGCAATCACGTTAGTCGCAATTTCCATTTTTTCGTTTCAAAAACGGGATACGACCGGCTTAAAAGCGTCGTTTACTACGATCGAAACGATCTACTTGATCTTTCTTTTATTTTCTACAACCGTTCATCCTTGGTACATTCTTCCGTTGCTCCTCGCGTCGATCTTTTCCGGGAACGTTTATCCGATCGTATGGTCGTTTCTGATCTTCGTTTCGTATTCGACGTATTCTTCGGTTCCGTATCGGGATTCTCCGGTATGGTTGTGTTTCGAGTATGGAGTTCTATTCCTTTTTTTGCATATTGATTACAAATCCCGCTCTTTGCAAAACGAATAGACTCTTTCAGCTTCCGGAAAAATTCCGTTTCGACCCGACCTTTCTCTTCGAACAAAGTTTCGAATTTATAAAAAAATCTTCTCTTTGTTTCGTTCAAGATTCTTCCCAAAAAAACCTTTCATCCCGGACCTAAAACGGCTTTCCTGTCCATATCGACAGATTTTTGACCTCCGTTCGCAAACATGATAGATAAACTGATCCGCACTTCCATAAAAAACAGGGCCCTCGTGTTGGTGCTGACCTTCATGGTTACGCTCGTAGGGATCTACAACGCATTCTTTCTTTCCATCGACGCGATCCCCGACGTGACCAACGTTCAGGTTTCCGCGGTCACTACTTCTCCCGGGCTTTCTCCTCTCGAAGTGGAACAGTTCATCACGTATCCAATCGAGATGGAATTCACCGGACTTCCGAACGTCACAGAAATCCGTTCGATCTCGAGAACGGGTGTGAGTTCGGTGACGGTAATCTTTAAGGACGGAACCGATATCTACTTCGCGAGACAACTCGTGAACGAAAGAATCAAACAAGCGGAAGCGATCATCCCTCCCGGCTACGGAAGACCCGAACTTTCTCCGATCGC
The DNA here is from genome assembly GCF_002811925.1 of Leptospira barantonii. NCBI lineage: Bacteria > Pseudomonadati > Spirochaetota > Leptospiria > Leptospirales > Leptospiraceae > Leptospira > Leptospira barantonii. Next base: position 195,493 of record NZ_NPDS01000009.1, on the reverse strand, counting down.
TACCGGTCTCGGTGATATCTACGAGTTCGTATTAACGTCTGACAGACATTCTCCGGAAGAACTTAGAACGTATATGGACTGGGAACTTTCCAGAGACGTGAAGTCCGTGGAAGGAATCATCGACGTAAACATCATCGGCGGTCAGGTGCGTCAGTATCAGGTGAAGATCGATCCGAGAAGACTCGCGGTTCACAACCTAACTCTATCACAAATTTATGATAAACTCGAATCCGCGAATCAAAACACGGGCGGCGGTTATATTTCCAAAAACGCGGAACAGATCGTCATCCGCGGAGAAAGTCAGTATAAATCCATCGAGGATCTGAAGAACACCGCGGTCACAACCGCAGGGGACGGGATTCCTCTTTTACTCGGTCAGATCGCGGAAGTTGAAATCGGCCCGGCTCTTCGTTTCGGTCTCGTGACAAAAGATTCCAAGGGAGAAGTGGTCGGAGCTACGGCCATGATGCTCATGGGTCAAAACTCCCTCGAGGTCGTAAAAAGAGTTAAGGTAAGAATCGAAGAAATTCGGGAAAGGCTTCCACCCGGTATGAAGATCGAAACCTTCTACGATCGTTCCGAGTTTATCGGAAGAACGTTAAGCACCATCTTCACCAACTTGGCGGAAGCGGCCGTGCTCGTCGTCATCGTTTTGATTCTCGCGCTCGGTACGGTAAAGGGCGCGTTACTCGTCGCTTTGGCGATTCCGATTCCGATGCTCGTCGCTACGATTTTTATGAACGCGTTCGGAATCGTGGGAAACTTGATGTCCCTCGGAGCTCTCGACTTCGGGTTGTTAGTCGACGGAACGATCGTAATGCTCGAATCGATTCTTCACGGTTTTATTTTGAAACGCGCTTTCTACGAGATGCAGACAAAACTCGAAGACAGAGAACTCGCCGCGGAAGAAATCATCACGGACGCTTGCGTTCGAGTCGGTCGCGCGGCAACGTTTTCGGTTGCGATTATTCTACTCGTGTATCTTCCTCTGATGAGTTTGGAAGGTGTGGAAGGAAGAATGTTCAAGCCGATGGCGATCACGGTCGCACTCGCACTTGCCGCCGCACTTTTGTTCTCCCTAACTACGTTTCCTGCCGCCGCGAGTATTATTTTTAAGAATCCGGTTTTTCATCACAGCAAGTATTGGGACATCATCACCGAAAAATACAAACAGCTTTTGGATTTCGGAATGTCTCGCAAAAAGGAATTTTGTTACGCCGGAATCGGGATCGTCGTCTTCGCGTTGTTAATCGGAACGACCTTGGGTTCCGAATTCTTACCGAGAATCGACGAAGGAGAGATCGCGGTCGATATCAAACGCCTTCCTTCCACTTCGATCAACTATTCCAGAGACACCAACTCAGATATGGAAGCAGTCTTAAAAAGATTTCCGGAAGTCGTAAGCGTGGTTTCCAGAATGGGTCGGGGAGAATCCGCCGCGGAACCCGTGGGAACGGACGAAGGCGAAGCGATGGTCAAGCTCAAACCCCGCAAGGAATGGACGAGCGCGGACGATCGGGACGAACTCATGAACAAGATGAAGGATGAAATTCTTAAGTTTATTCCTTCGAGTACGATCAGTTTGTCTCAACCGATCGAGAACCGGGTCAACGCACTTCTTTCCGGTTCCAAAGCCGACGTGGTCATCAAGATTTACGGGGACGATCTTGTTAAACTCAAGGACATCGCGGCTCAGTTCGCGGGCAAGTTGAAAACCGTTCCCGGGGTTGCAGACTTACGCGTTCAAAGAGTACTCGGTCTTCCTCTTGTCGAGATCAAAGTCGATCGCGAAAACATGGCGCGTTACGGAGTTCAAGCCGAAGAAATTCTCGCGACGGTGGAAGCGCTTCGTCTCGGAAGAAACACCGGAAAGGTATTCGAAGGTTTTAAACGATTCGATCTTGTCGTTCGTCTGAAAATCGACGCGACCGATTTGGAACAAGTGGAGAATATTCCAGTCTTTACATCGACGGGTTCCACGGTGCCTCTCGGTCAGGTCGCTGAAATCAAACTCGTCGAAGGTCCTGCGGCGATTTACAGAGAATCTCTCAAGCGAAGAATTATGGTGGAAACCAACATTCGAGGAAGAGACCTCGTCGGTTTCGTAAACGAAGCGCAAAAGGCCACAGCCGAAATCGAAAAAAATCTTCCTCCCGGTTATAGAACCGATTGGGGCGGTCAGTTCGAGAACTTCACAAGAGCAAAGGAGCGTCTAACGTTAGTCGTTCCGATCGCGCTCGCGATCATCTTCTTTATGCTCATGGCCGCGTTCGGAAGTATCTACTACGCGTTAGGCGTCTTTATTGTGGTTCCGCTTGCGGTTTCGGGAGGAATCATCGGTCTTGTATTCAGAGGTCTTCCGTTTAGTATTCCTGCGGGAGTCGGTTTTATCGCGGTTAGCGGGATCGCCGTTTTGAACGGGGTCGTTTACGCCTCCACTCTCAGGGAAGAATTGGAAAAGGGAGCCTCGATCAGCGACGCTGTTTATCTCGCAGGAATCCATTCTCTTCGTCCGGTAATGACAACCGAAATCATAGCCGCGGTCGGGTTTATTCCGATGGCAATTTCTACGATGGCGGGTGCCGAAGTACAAAGACCTCTCGCAACTGTGGTCATCTTCGGAGTCATCGTCGCGACCGTATTCTCGCGGGTTCTACTTCCAATAGTAATGGAATATCTTTTGAACCTGAATGAAAGTCAGGAAAGAAGAAAATCCGCCAAACGCAAACTTTTGGAAAAACGCGCCTTCGGAAATCATGGACAGAATTTTTCTCATGACAACAACGAATGGTTGGATGCGCACGCGGAACATTCTCACTTTCAAGATGAACCTAAGGAAATCATGACTGAAAAAGATTCTTCGGAATCGGATTCTAAGGAAGTTCGAAAAAAGAAGAAAGTTTCTCCGGCAAAAAAAGGAAAGAAGAAATAAGTTTAGCAAAGTCCGTTCATCACCGATCTCGAAAGGCGTTTAAAGAACAAAACAAGAGTTCAGAGAGAAACAATGCCAGACGATTAGAGGATTGGACCGACAAACTTCTTTTTCTTCGCTGAGAAAAAATTTCTCTTGATCTAGATTTTTTATACAATCCAATCAAAGACGTATGAACTCCCAACCTCAATACATTACCGATGAAAAAGGAAAAAAACTTTCAGTCGTTCTTTCTATTCAGGAATACAAAAAAATTCTCGAGAGCCTGCAGGAACTTGAGGACATTAGACTTTACGACGAAGTGAAAGCAAAACGGGAAAAGTCGATTCCGCTCCAATCCTTCTTAAAGGCAAGATCCGGTAAAAAGAATAAAAGACGAGATGTCTGAATATTCCATTCTTCTTACCCAATCCGCCGCAAAGCAACTCAACAAACTTCCCGAAAACATCGCCGACTCTTTGATTCAGATCATTCAAGGCCTCGCCCAAAATCCGAGACCGATCGGATCTAAAAAATTAAAAGGAAGAGAAGGTTTTCGCATTCGCAAAGGCGATTATAGAATCATCTACGATATCGTAGATCGAAAACTCATCGTTCATGTCATCGCGATCGGACACAGAAAGGAAATTTACGAGAGGTAGGGCGAAGTCCGAGTTAAAAAAGAGTTTTCTCCGAACTTTCTCCCCTCAGGATTGTTCTACACGGGACATAGTCCGTCCCGCCCGGAGACCCCCGATGTTAGCCCAAAAACCGATCGTTTCACTTCTGGATCATAGCAAGGATCCGTTCAATCTCGCAATCGCGACGGCCAGGACCTGCTATTCATCCAAGGGAATCCTACTTCCTTCCGACATGACCGCGTCGGAAAAGTCGATCGAGATCCGCGACCGCGTGGCCAAATCCACCAAAAAGGCCGGACATCTTACGACGCGTCAGCATCCACAATTCATCTTCACACTCGACAAGGTTTCGAGACAATTCGTTTGGTCCTTTTTACATTCTCATCCGTTCTACAACTCCGAACAAGTTTCCCAAAGATACGTGGAAGTCAAAAAAGAGAACTACTACGTTCCGTCGGAACTCAGCGGAAAGCTGTTGGAACTCTACCTCGACGCTGTGGACTTCGCAAGTCAGGCATACTTCACATACACGGAAACCTTACATCCGTTCATTCAGGAAGAATACTTCAACATCTACAAGGCCCGCGCGAATTATCCGGACAAGTGGCAGGCTCCGATCAAAAAGAAATGTTTGGAAGTGGCACGTTATCTGCTACCGCTCGGAACGTATACGTATCTCTATCATTCCATCAACGGCCTGACCCTTCATCGTTATTACAGACTTATGAACTCTTATGACGTTCCGGACGAACAAAGAGCCGTAGTTACGGAAATGGTCAATCAGGTTCGAGCAATCGATCCTCTGTACGCGGACGAGATGGACGATCCGATTCCTCTCGAAGAAACCACGGAATATAAATACTTCGATTCTATGTTCGGTTCGGGCAAACGGGAATATCATCCCGAAATCGCATCCGCATTCGTAAAAGAATTCGACGCCGAACTCGGAGGAAGATATTCCAAACTCGTTTCTCATTCTTCGAACGGCCCGGAAATTCTCGCACAATCGGTTCGATCTATATTAGGAATTCCTAAATCGTCCTTGAACGATCAAGATGCGATCGATCTTGTTTTAAATCCGGCTAAGAATAAACATCTCACCTCCACGTTGAACGAAAGTTCAATGAGTCCGATCACAAGAGCGCTTTTTAACGTTCAATATTCTTTTCAAAAAAGAATTTCACACACCGCGGACAGTCAGGATCAAAGACACAGAATGGTTCCCGGCGGAAGACCGGTTCTCATGTCCCAATACGCGGGCCAACCGGATTACATCACTCCTCTTGTGGTTCAGAAATATCCGGAACTGAAAGAAAAATACGATTCCGCTTTGAATCAAATTTTCGAAAAGCTGAATCGTTTTCTCGACGCAGGCGGTTCCCCCGAATACGGAACGTATCTTTTACCGAACGCGTTTCCGATTCGTTTTTACGAAAGCGGGGATCTTCTCAATCTTCATCACAAGTGGAGATCCAGAACCTGCTACAACGCTCAGGAAGAAATCTTCCAAGCATCCGTAGACGAACTCACCGATGTGATGAAGGTTCATCCTCAGATCGCGAAATGGATCAAGGCTCCGTGCTGGGTCCGTCTTCAGGGAGAGGTCAAACCGTATTGCCCCGAAGGCGATCATTATTGCGGAACTCAAGTGTGGAAACGGGAATTATCCGAGTATTCGAGGGTCATTTAAAGTTTCTAAAATTCTTTCCGAAAACCCTTCCTAAGGGTAGAATGGTCCAAGAATTATGAAACTCACAGTGAATCCGGGCCGAACCGAAGAACTCATCCGTTACAGAAGACAGATCCACAAACATCCCGAACTTCGTTACGAGGAAGATCAAACCTCGGGGTTCGTGATCGATCACTTAAAACAACTCGGACTTTCTTTCCAGGATAAGATCGCCAAAACCGGCGTCGTCGCGTTGATCGATTCCGGCAAACCCGGAAAAACATTGCTCGTTCGCGCGGACATGGACGCTCTTCCCATCTTCGAAGAATCTCATAAGGATTATAAATCCGTTCACGACGGCGTTATGCACGCTTGCGGTCACGACGCGCACACTTCCATTCTGATGGGACTCGCGACTGAAATCAAAGAGGATATCAAATCCATTCTTCCCAAGGGAAAAGTTTTGCTCGTGTTTCAACCCGCGGAAGAAGGCGGACAAGGCGCGGACAAAATGATCGAGGAAGGAATATTAGAAAAATATAAAGTAGACGCGGCCCTCGCCCTTCACGTGTGGAATCATATCCCGGTCGGTAAGGTCGGAGTTGTAGACGGTCCGATGATGGCCGCAGTCGACGAGTTCACGATCAAAATCTCGGGAATCAGCGGTCATGGCGCTATGCCGCAACATACGGTCGATCCGATCGTGGTCGGAGCGCAAATCGTAAGCGCGTTACAAACCATCGTTTCCAGAAACACGGATCCTCTCGATTCCTGCGTCGTTACCGTGGGAAGTTTTCACGCGGGAAACGCGTTTAACGTGATCCCCGAAACCGCAGAACTCAAAGGAACCGTAAGAACGTATTCCAAAAAGATGTTCGAAGAAGTTCCGGGAAAATTGGAACGAGTCGTGAACGGAATCGCGTCCGCTCTCGGAGCCAATGTTACAATCCATTACGAAAGAACGAATCAACCCACGATCAACGATTCACACATGGCGAACGTAGTCCGTAAGGCTTCGCTTAACATTTTAGGTTCCGGAAGTGTGACCGAAGAGAATACCAAGTCCATGGGCGGAGAGGATTTCTCCGCGTTCCTTATGAAGGTTCCCGGTTGTTATTTTTTTGTCGGTTCCATGAACGAAGCGAAAGGTTTTGTTCACCCTCATCACAGTTCCAAATTCGATATCGACGAGGATTCTCTTTCGATCGGTCTTAGCGTTTTGAAGGAAGCGATCCGGATTTATCTCGAAGAAAATTAATCCGATTTCGTGTCTTTGTTTAAAAACTTAAGATACTAAGGCCTAAACGATTCCCGCGCTCGAATTTCCGATCGCCCGTTTTACCGCGAGAGCGTGTTCGTATTCGGGTGTGATATCAAGCGCGCGATCGACCAAATCCTCGGCCAACTTGAAATTCTTCAACATACGATAAAGATCAGCGAGATTGATCAGGTTTCGGATATGATCCGGTTCCAATGAGAATAATTTTTCTCCGATCGCAACCGCCTCGGCGTAGTTCTTATTGATCTTAGCACAATACGAAAGATAGTATAGATATTCGCATTGATCCGGTTTGATAAACAAAAGCCGCTTGAAACAATTCTCCGCACGAACGTATTGTTTTTCCTTCATATAACTTTTTCCGAGAAGCCACAACGATTCCTCGTCCGCAATCCTAAGTTTTTGAACGTTCTCCAGAACCTCGATCGCCTTTGTGTATTCGTTCGTTCTTAGAAATTCCTTGGCCGTCTTCAATTCCTTTCGGAAATAATCCTCTCCGTAAGAAAGACCGTTCGCTAAAACCGGAATATACGAAATTTTTAATAGAGTAAAATCGTCCGTCAATTCTCCCTGTTTGACGATATGAGAATGGATTTCTTTTAAATCGCCGTCGGCCTCTTCCACTCTTTTCAAGAACGCGGTCTCGTCCTCGTTTAAAATTCGGGAATCACCGTCCATTCCCAAAAGAATATCGTCCCTTCCGTCCGAACCGAGAATCAATACGTCTCCGTTTTCCATTTGAAATTCTTTGACTGAAAAAAGGGTTTCGTTGCCGGGAATTCCGAGCTTTCTAAGATCCAATTCGTCTTGAATAAAACTCGCCTTTCTATCCCTGTATAAAACCGCGTTCGGATGTTCCGCGTTGATAAAAAGAAGTCTGCCCGTTCCCTCTTCCACAAGTCCGAGGATCGCCGAGATATACATGGATCCGTCGAAGGATTCGAAGATACTTTGTAATTCCTGAAAGGCTCGTTTCAACCACAACTCAGGAGTTAAGAGGTTCAATTCGGTGTTGATCGTTCGAGCGAGAATGGAATTGAACACCGTTCCCATTACGAGCGCGCCACCCGCGCCTTGAATGGACTTACCCATCGCGTCTCCGTTTACAAACGCCGCATAACGTGTTTCTCCGAGTTTTATGTTCCCGGAAATATTGATGTCTCCTCCGATTTCGTAGGTTCGATTCTTAAACTCGAACGATTTTTTCTGTTTGGTGTAAAAGTCGGTTTTGATCACGGAACTTCGGTTATGGTTCGTGGAAAGAGGATTGATCAACAGCGAGGTCAGAAAGTAATCCGCGTCCTGTTGAATCTTTAGAGTTTTCACCTCGGTCAACGTATCGTTCAATTCTCGCGTTCTTTGGATCACTTTCTTTTCCAGATCCTCGTTGAGTTCCTCGACGACCTTATTCAAACTTACGTAACGATTGGCGAGAATGGTGGCGACACTCAGGATAAAAACGAAAAACGCATAAACGAGAAGTCTCGGAAAAAGAATTACGTTTCGGGTCGTCAGCGCGTCGATCGTGGACGCGATCACGACGATCAAAACTGCGATCAAAATCAAAAGCGCATCCTTTTCCTTTTCGATCAGACGTTTTACGAGATAGTAGAGCATATAACCTACGTAGGGAAGATACAACATCTGAACGACGTGTTTGTTGACCTGGCTGTATAAATTCACGTCGTTCGTGACGAGATAAAAACATCCGATCAGAATGAAGATCACGTCCAGAACGTTCGTAACCGCGGCCTTCGGAAATTTGAAATAGAACCGGTTAAACCGATAAGCGACCGGCATCAAAAACGCAACCGCGATATATTCAATTTTCTTTAAATAGATAAGATCGATTCCTATGTCGTATTTGGTCTGGTTTCTTAAAAACTGATAGATCACGAGAAGAACCGTGAATAAACCGTAATAAAAATTCTCCTTACTGGATCTTTTTCTCAGATAAAGAAACAAAAAGAAAAACCCCACAGTGGAATACACGATCAAAAAACCGAGCTTGAGATATTCTCCGTCGTAAAAATCCTTATAAACAAGAAACGCGTTTCCGATTTCGGTACGATCCTGTTCGATCCCGAGTTTTTTAGAAAAGAATCCCTGTACCTTTATGATCAAAAGATTCTCCCCTCCCTTGACGATCAGCTCCGTGGGAATCGAATACACTCGGATCTTATCGTAAGCTTGAGGTTTATCGGCTTCGTTGAAGTCTCCCGTTTTGCCGATCAGAACTCCGTTCAGATACGTTTCGTCCTTATCCGAAATCGTTCCGAGTCTTACCGCAAGTCCGGCGACGGACCAGGACTTGGGAGCAATGAATTTTTTAATGAGAAATGCGGTTTTGGTGTTCGTATCGGAATCTTTCAGAATGTAGACCCCGGGAATCTTATGTTTTACGGTTCGAAAGTTTTGCGATTTGTTACCGCTCAAATAGGATTTGGAAAACGCGATCGGATCGACTTCATCGGTGGTGACTTCCCAACCGTGGAGTTCGGTTGAATTCAAACTCGTCACTGTTTCAAAGGATTCAATTTTTTGAATGGACTCCGAAGAGACTTCTCTTGCGGTCAAAAAACAAAAAAGTAAAACAAGAACAAAAATAACCTTTAAGCGAAAACCCGACATTCTATCTATCCCCCACAAAACGCGACTTAAAAAAGAATCCTTAGAACCTTCGAAGAAAATTCGAGGACTCATCTTAAAATTCGCTTTAAAGATCCGCTCAAACGATGCTAAGCAGAAAGTCGTATTTGCGAGAAAATATTTATCTACGAACGTTCGGTGTGTTTTTATGGAATAGAACGGTTCGCTAATGTCATAAATTTCGAGTCCGCTCTAAGGACAATCAGAAATTTATTAATCGGACATGGAAGAATGCGAGGTCGGTTTTTAGTTTCCGGGTTCCAGAGAATTTTTTACCTGAATCGCTTTGGAGTTTTCCGGATCCAACAATAGGGCCTTTCGAACAAAATTGATCGCACGATCTTGAATATTCAAAATTTTATATATATCTGCGAGGTTGATCAGATTTCGAACGTAATCCGGATCGTGGACAAACGCCTTTTCGCCGATCTCCGCGGCCTTTTGGTAAAACTTCAACATCTTATAACAAAGGGAAGAATGATAGAGATAATCCGCGGATTTCGGATTGATGCCCGTTAAGGTTTCCCAATAACCGACGGATTTCGCGTAATCCTTTTCTTTGAGATAAAATCTGCCCAAAATTTTCAGAACGTTCTCACCCTTTCGATTGATTTCAAGGGCCCTTTCCAAAAGATCGAGTCCTTCCCGAACACGATTGTTCTGAAGATAAGAACTTCCTTTTCTAAGGATCTCTTCGTAAGAATCCGAACTCTTCCGGGAACCGGAAGTTTCGGCTCTTTCAGGATGATACGTGATCTTCAAAAGAGTAAAGTCGTCCACGAGGGCGCCGAACTTTATAATTCTATCATATACTTCCCGAAGATCCGCGGAACCCTCCTCGACTCTTTTTAAGAATTGATTCTGATCCTCGTTGATGATTCTATCTTCGGCATTGCCGATCAAAAGATCGTCCCTTCCATCCGAACCGATCACGATCGTATCTCCGGGAAACATCTGAAATTTTTTGATCGCGAGATGAAGTTCGTTTTCCGGAATCCCGATCTTTCTCAAGGTTAATTCCTCTTCGATATACGAGGCGACGCCGTCTCTGTATAAAACCGTCCAAGGATGTTCCGCGTTTATGTAATAAAGAAGACCCGAATTCTCCTCCACCAAACCCAAGACGATGGAAATATACATGGAACCGTCGAAGGATTCGAAAATCTTTTGGAGTTCGAGAAAGGCCTCCTCCAACCATTTCTCGGGACTTTTGTTTCGTTGAGCGGGGATTCCCGATCGAGTAAGAATGGTGTTGAATACGGTTCCCATCACAAGAGCGCCTCCCGCGCCTTGGATGGATTTTCCCATCGCATCACCGTTGACGAATACGACGTATTTTTTTCCGTTCAATTCCACGTTACCCGAAATCAGAATGTCTCCTCCGATCTCGTAGGTCTTATTCTTAAACTCGAACGATTTTTTCTGTTTTGTGTAGAACTCGGTCTGAACAACTTCGCTCGTATTCTTATTGGAGGAAAGCGGGTTTATCAAAAGGGAAGTCAAAAAATAATCCGCGTCCTGCTGGATCTTGAGACGATTGACCTGTTCCAAAGAAAGTTTCAATTCTTCCGTACGTTGTTCCACTTTCTTTTCCAAGTCTTCGTTGAGATCTTCCACCTCTTCGTTCAGACGAACGAACTTATTGGCGAGAATGGTCGCGATACTCAGAATAAAAAAGAGAAACGCATAACCTACGATTCTCGGGAAAACGATCACGTTTCTCGCACCCAACGTATCCAAAACAGCGGCGAGAGTGGTAACGATCACTCCGATCAGAATCAGAAGCGCGTCCCGATCCTTCGTCATCATTCGGCGGATCAAAAAATATAGAACGAGCCCGACGTAAAGAATCCAACCGTATTGAACCACGTGTTTGTTTAGAAAGTTATAATGGATTACGTTGTTCGAAACGATATAAAAAAGCGTAAAACAAACATAAACCCCGTCCAAAACGTTCAAAAGAAGATTTCTGGAATACTTAAAATAGACTCGGATAAAATTCGCGAAAATAGGAACCAAAATCGTCAGAATGATATATTCCAACTTTTTCATATAGATGAATTCGATTCCGAGATCGTATTTGATCTGATTTCTCAAAAATTGATAAACGACAAGAAGAATCGTGAAAAGACCGTAGTAAAGATTCTCCCGATCCATACGTCTTCGAACGTAAAGAAAAAGAAAATAACCGCCGACTGTCAGATAGATCATCAGCAAAAGAATCTTCACGTATTCCGCGCGGAGCAATTCCCTCTGCATCAAGGAAGCGTCTCCGATCGCGGTTCGATCCTGTTCGATTCCGATTTCTTTTTGAAAAAACTTCTTCACTTCGATGACGAGAATGTTGGCCTCGCCCTTTCGGATCAAATGATTCGGAATCGGATAAATCCGAATCTTATCGTAAGCCTGCGGATAAACGGAGTTCATATCGCCCGTCGCACCGATCAGAACTCCGTTGAAATACGTTCTATCCTTATCGGTCAGAGTGCCGAGACGCACAGCGATGCCGCTTGTCTTCCATTCTTTGGGAGCGATGAATTTTTTAACGATGGTTACCGTTTGAATCGATTCGTTCGAAAGTTTGAAAACTCCCGGAGCCTTGTAAGGCAAAAAAGGAATCTTGTCGTAGTCCTTCTTTCTTTCCAAATAAAAACGCGAAAAAGACACAGGATCGATGGATGCAAGCGCGATCTCCCAGTTGTGATCGGTGGTCGAATCCAAACTGACCACTTCGTCTAACGTGGAAATCTTTTGTATCGATTCCGAAAAAATCGGATTTGTAATCAAAAAGATAAATGATAACGAAAGGTAATAGAAGAACAATTCTTTCAAACCTCAAGAAACGATATAACTAACGTTTCTCCCGGTTTCGACAAGGAAAAAAAGAAAAATTTGGGGAACTTACAAGTCGTTTAATAAAATAGGAATCTTTTTCTAAGCGGTTTTAGAACGATCGAAACGCAAAAGACGTTTAACGCGGAAGAAATCGTTTATCCGTTCTTTCTCGCTTCGATTTCATCCACCTCTTTGGGAATCATGGAAGTCAGATTCACCGGACTTGCACCTTGCACAAGAACGTCGTCTTCGATTCGGATTCCGATCCCGCGAAATTTTTCGGGAATTTCAGGATCCGTAGGATCGAAGTAAAGACCGGGTTCGATCGTAATGACCTGACCGTTTTCCAGTTTTTTGGAAGAACCGTTTTGGTAATACGTTCCAACGTCGTGGACGTCCATTCCCAGATAATGACTGGTTCTGTGCATATAATACTTTCTGAATGTTCCTTTTTCCAAAATGGAATCGACGGAACCGTCCAAAAGACCGAGATCCTTTAAACCTTCTACGAGCGTTTTTACGGCCTGATTGTGAATCGCGACGAACTCGACTCCTTCCTTTGTGCCCGCAACCGCTTCTTTCTGCGCTTTTAAAACGACTTCATAGACAGCCTTTTGTTCGGATGAGAATTTTTTGCCCACGGGAAAATTTCGAGTAACGTCCGCGGTATAATATCCTTTTTCCGCGCCGCTGTCCACAAGCACGAGTTCTCCTTCGTTCAACTGACAGTTGTTAGACGTATAATGAAGAATCGTCGCATTCTTTCCACCCGCGACGATATGTCCGTAACCGCCACCCCAGGCTCCGTGTTTTAGATATTCGGATTCAAGGATCGCTTCGAGTTCGTATTCGAACATACCCGGTTTCGATTCTCGCATCAATCGTTCATGACCGAGGGCGGTGATTCTTGCGGATTCTTGCAAAGCGGAAATCTCGGAAGGAGATTTGAACATTCTCATCCAATGCAAAAAATCGGGAGATTCGATTCTTCTCGGACCGAACTTACCCTCTCTCGATCTTTGATTGAGGGAATGAATCCACTCGATCAGTTTCGTATCGCGAACGAGATCCCTTCCGAAAAAATGAAATAGAGTATGTTGATTGAGAAGAATCTCGTCGAGTTTGGATTCCCATTCGACCGTATCGAATGTTTCGTCCAGATTTAAAAGTTCCTTCGCCTTGTCCTTTCCGATCCGGATTCCCGTCCAGATCTCTTTTTCCTTGTCCTTCGGAAGAACAAAGATCGCTTTATAAGAATTTTTTAATATTAGAATACCGTCCGATTCATCCAGACCGGTGAGATAGTAATAGTCCGAGTCCTGACGGAATTTATACTCAACGTCTCGATTTCGAATCAGATGAGAAGCCGCAAAAACGATCAGGACCTCTCCTTCTTTGAGTTTTTTTTGAACTTCCGAGATTCTTTCCTGATAAACGTTCTGAGTCATTTTGAATTTCCTTTCTCTAATTGGACTGCGGTTTCGAACATTTTGTCCGTGTCCTGTTCCATCATACAGCGAAAATGTCCTTCCGGACAAACCCTTCCTCCGTGAATTCCGCAGGGACGACAATACAATCCGGAGATCTCCGAGATAAAGGAAGAATCCGCAAGCGGAGTATAACCGAAATCGGGAACGGTCGCGCCAAAGACGGCTAACGTGGGAATGTTAAACGCCGAAGCGAAATGGATCGGGGAAGAATCGTTGCTGACCATCAACGCGGCCTTGGAAACCAAAAACGAAAGTTCGGGAAGATTGGTCTTACCCGCGAGATTGATACCGAAACCCGCACCCACTTCCTCGCAAAGATCCACGTCCGCCTTGGAACCGATGAGAACCACCTTCTTACCCGTTTCTTTCGCGAGACGTTCTCCCAAACTTCTGAACTTAGAAGCGGGCATACGTTTGGTTTCCCAGACGGAACTCGGTGCGAGCAAAAAATAGTTTCCGGTTTCGAGACCGTGTTCCTTCATCAAAACTCGAACTCGGAAAACGGATTCTTCTCGCCAAAAAAGTTCCGGACGTTTTGGTATATTAGAATATTCTTCTTTGCTATACAAGAGAGAGAATAGTTTTTCGACCTCGTGCATTCCCTTTATGGGTCTCTGAATTTTTTTCGTCAGCAAAAAGGAAAAACCGGCGGACTCGTAACCGATTCTCACCTTGGCGCCGCTCGCAAACCCCATTAAGGTTGAACGAAACGAAAAATGCGGAAGAAGACAAAGCGTATAACGTTCTTTTCTAAGGTTCCACAAAAAGGAAAAGAATTTCCAGAGCGATTTTTTAAATTCCTTTTTATCCAGAGGAATCAACCGATCTATATGGGGATTGGCTTCGAGTACGGACTCGGTTCCTTTGTTGACCACAACCGTAAGATTCGAGTTCGGATATTTCTTTTTGACTTCCCGAAAGAAGGAAGTCGTTAAAATCAGATCGCCTAAAAATGCGGTCTGAATCAGAAGTATTTTTTCGTTCACTGTCAAATTCCGTTCTAAACTTTGGAAAGAATCGTAGCAAAATTATTCACGCCCAAGCCGCCGATCGAAAGAGCGAGACCGTTTTGAAAACGATCTTCCTTATACATCCAAGTTTGCAACTCGGCGATCTGCGCAAGACCCGAAACTCCCACCGGATGTCCTCTCGTTTTTAAACCACCCGAAGCGTTGATCGGAAGTTGTCCGTCGGGATGTGTTTTACCTTCCCTTACATAACGAAGAGCTTTTCCCTTTGGAAAAAGTCCCGCGTCTTCGGCTCCGATCAATTCAAAAGGAGTAAACGCGTCGTGTAGCTCCGCAATCTGAATTTGTTCCGGTTTTAAATCCGCATCTTTATAAGCACCCGAAAACGCGGAAACACTCGAAGGAAAACTTAAAGTTCCCGGAGGAGAAGAAAGATTTCCGATCCCATGACCGATGCCCTTAACCTCGAGCGCATTCGATGATTTCGATTTATCGGAACTCAAAAGAATCGCACAACTTCCGTCGGAAAGCGGGGAAATATCATAGAGACAAAGAGGGCTTGTGAATAACGGAGAATTAAAATATTCTTCTTCCGTAATATTCTTTCTGATATGGGCCTTTTCGTTTTTCAAACCGTTGTCGTGAAGTTTTTTGGAAAGAACGTAAAGATCCTTTCGATCGTAACCGTACTCGTGCAGATAACGCGTCGCGATCATTCCTCCGCCCTGCGCCATGGACATCGCAAAACCCTTCTGACGTGGCGACAACACACTTCCCAAAAGAAGATTGTTCTGATCCCTTTCAAGACGGCTCATCACTTCGGTAGCGATCACGATTCCTCTTTGAAACGCGCCCGATCGTAAAAGATAAGCCGCGGTATGAAGCGCGCTTGCGCCGGAAGAAGAAGCGGTTTCGGTACGGATCGTAAAAAGATTCTTAAGTCCTAAACTTTCCTTGATTCTTGCGGGAAGAAAAATTTCTCCCGTGTAACGTTCGGGCGCCATCGCCGCGAAAATAAGAAATTGAGGTTCAAACTCAAAATTTCTTTCCAAAAGTAGACGCGCGGTTTGATAAGAAAGAGAATGATAATCAAGATCCGTCTTTCCGAAACGGCTGAGTTCGGAATCGACGATAAAAACCGATGAAGACATTAGAGTCTATGTTTTTGAAAATTGTGAGATTGAAAATCAAAAAAAATTAAATAACGCGCATCATACGACTTTTCATCCGAGTTTGTAAACTATCCTTGCAAAATTAAGAATGATTTTTATACTGAATGCATACAAGGGGGAATACGATGAAAGGCAATAAAGAAGTACTCGAGATTCTTGGCGAAGTTCTTTCCGCGGAACTCACGGCAATCAATCAATATTTTATTCACGCGAAGATGAACAAGAACTGGGGTTTCAAAAAACTTGCGGACTTTATGAAACACGAATCCATCGACGAGATGAAACACGCGGACGAGATCATCGATCGTATTCTTTATCTGGACGGAGTTCCCGATCTTCAAAGATACATGAAGATCGGCGTTGGAAAAAACATAGAAGAAATTTTGAAAGTGGATCTCGAACTGGAATACGCGGCAGTGGAAAGATTCAACCGAGGAATCGCGATCGCGGTTAAGAACAACGATAACGGAACCCGCGAACTTTTCGAAAAGATTCTCGTGTCCGAAGAGGAACATATCGACTGGATAGAATCTCAACAAGAGATCATCCGTCAGATCGGCGTCGAAAACTATCTTGCACAACAAATCGAGTGACGAACTTTAAAAAACCCGCACCTAAAAAAAACCTTCGGTTGAAAGTAAAAAAGCCGGAGGGAAATTTCCGTTCCAACGATCGAAACTCCAAAAATGAAACACCGTCCAAATCGGAATGGGATTTTTCAAAACCGGATTCGTTCGAGTATCACGCGTCTTGTCCGGACGGTCTTTCCGGTCTTTTGAGAGAGGAAATCTTAGAAGCCGGCTTAAAGATCGTCGCCGAAAACAGGGGCGGAGTTTTCTTTCAAGGTCCCGCGAAGTCTCTCAAGGAATTCATTCTTTCCACTGGAATCGCATCCGGCATCAGCATTTCCTTAAAGTATTGGAGAGTGGAAAGCCCCGAAGATCTTTACGATCAAGCTCTTCAATTTCCGTTCGAGAAAATCTTCGGGCCGGAACATTCCTTTCGAATCGATTCGACCACGAAAGATTCTTTGAAAGATTCACGTTATGCGACATACAAACTCAAGGACGCGATCTTCGATCGTTTTCGTTCCAAGGGAAAAGAACCTCCGCAGGTTTCCCGAGACGAACCGGACTTTCTTTTGTATCTTCGTTCTCATTCGGAACACGCAAAACTTTCGCTTGGTCTGAACACAAGACCTCTTCAACAAAGAGGACACGGAAGAATCGGGGGAGAAGCTCCGATGCGGGAAATTCTCGCGTCCGCATTGGTTCGTTATTCGGGATGGAACACCAAATCACCGTTATACGATCCGTTCTGCGGCTCGGGAACCGTCGTGATCGAAGCCGCTCTGAAACTTTTATACGGCGGTTATACCAATTACAGAAGTTTGGATTCTTCCCTTCCGTTTAAAAAACTTTTCGGCGAACCGACACTAAGGGAAAATGTGAATCGTTCCGACGCGAAGATCTTCGCGTCCGATCTCGAAGAAAAAACTCTCTCACTTGCAAAACTCAACGCGAAAAACGCGGGAGTGGATCATCTCATCGAGTTTTTCGAATCCGACGCGACCACTTCCGAAAACGAGAAAAAAATTTCCGGCGGTTTTATCGTAACCAATCCTCCATACGGAGTCAGATTGGGAACCAAGGAAGAAGCAAAGGAAATCTATATCGCGTGGGGAAAAAAACTCAAGGATCACTTTACGGGAAATGTTCTGGCTCTGGTCTGCGGGGACACTTCTCTTTTGGGTTTTTTAAAACTGAAAAAAGATAAGGAACAATCCCTGACAATCGGCAAGCTAAAGGGAAAATTAGTTGCCTACACTCTGGGCAAATAATCGAATCAAAAAAGAATGAAACATCAGGAAATTCTCCTTAAACTTTTAGAAGTCACAGAGAACACCAAGGATTCGTTTCAATTTTTAAAACTCTTCCGTTCGATCGAACCCGAAAAGTTCGCGGTCATCTACGCGGATTCCGGAACCTTAATGGAATCCGCGGAAGCGCTTCTCTACAATCTGAAACTGCTTCACAAACTCGATCTTTATCCTGTCGTCGTTTTAGACAAGGACGGGATCTCATACACCAATCTATTTTATAGAAATCAGAACAAGGAAGAATCCTCTTCCATTCTTCCCGGAAAATTATTCAGACATCCTCAGGATTTGGCCGGTGCCGTCGCGTCCGCGCTTGCCGAAAAAAAACTTCCGGTCTTCGTGGCCGAGGAAAAAGGTCCCGCGCTTTTTTCATTCTTAACAAAACTTTGTTCCACTCTGAACACGAACAAATTGGTTCATCTTTATTCCAGAGGCGGAATCTACGCCGAAGGAAATAAAATTTCGATCTTCGACGTGGATTCTTCCGTTAAACCGGACCCGGAAGACGCCGTTCTTCTGGAATCTTGTTTAGAACTTTATAAAAATGTAAAGAACAAAGAGTTCGGAATCGCGATCACTTCCGCTTCCGCTCTTCTCAAAGAGTTATTCACGATCAAAGGAAGCGGAACCCTTCTCAGAAGAAAAAATCGGATCGACTTTATCGAGGACGTTAGTCTAGTCTCTCTCGATAAGATGAACCGTTTGGTCGAGAAGGCGTTTCAAAGATCTCTCAAAGAGAATTTTTGGGATCAACAATTCGCGGGAATCGTTCTCGAATCCGAGTATAAGGGTTGTGCGCTCGTTAAAAACACTCCGTTCGGAACCTTTCTTTCCAAGTTCGCGGTCGATGAGATTGCGAGAGGGGAAGGTGTGGGCAGGGATATTTGGGATGAGATGATTCGCAAGTTTCCGGTTTTATTTTGGAGAGCGAGAAAGGAAAACACGATCTCGAAATGGTATATGAAGGTTTGCGACGGGATGCAAAAGGAAGGAATCTGGATTTATTTTTGGATCGGTGTTCAAGAAGATCATATTCCGGGTATTTGCGATTTTTTAAGAAATCTTCCGCAGGATTTGAACGCTCTGACGAACGCCCCATAGGAAGTGAGTCACTGAGTTTGGAAGTAGCGCTTGAGTTCGGAAGCGAGATGGCAAACGAGCAGATCCGTAGGAGTTCCCACAGGATTGATTTATTCTTGCCGAATGGTCTTTTGTATGATAAGGATTTTATCGTGAATTTTGCCCGCCACCTCTCCCCACCACCCAAACGCGGGTGGGGCCGATTTCCACGAAAATTCGTCGTAGCTCCGACGGACGCTCTTCAATATCACATTCAAAAAGGTGAATACACTTGCAAGCCCTAGTTTTTTTATACGACGGAGAATGTTCCTTTTGCTCAAATCTCGCGGCAAAACTACAAACCCTGAACTTAAATCCTCAAATCCGATTCAAATCCTTTCACGATTTTTCCGAAAAAGAATTAAAGGAACTTCACCCGACCTTAAACAGAAACGTCGCGGAAGGGAACGTGCAGATGATTGCGGACGGAAGACGATATCCCGGATTTTTTGCGGTTCGAAAACTCAGTCATTCCTTAAAAGGATACAGATGGCTCGCTCCATTTCTCTATCTTCCCTTGATTCCGATTTTCGGAATGGTAGGAATGAATCTTTTAAAGTCTTTGAAAAGCCGTTAAACCTTCGTAAAAAACGAGCCTCGCATCCAAAGCAAGACGATTGCCTTCCAGCACTCGATTTTTTTTATCATCCGTGTCGGCAACGACTTCGATCAGACGAAACAGTTTTTCGGCGTGGGATTCGTCGGCGTCCAGATTGACCTGAAAGAATTTTCCTTCGGGAAGAATCATTCTTTCCTTCAAATCCCTGTAAGACTTAAACATTCTGGAATATTCTAATTTTAGCAAATATTCGTTGGCGGGTCCGAGCGCGCCCAAAGCGGAATAAAAATCGGTTCTTGTGATTTTTTGCATCAGATCGAGATAGGCCTTTGTTTCGGGAAGTTTATGTTCGTCTTCCACGACTTCGCCCATATCCGAAAGAAATTTACTCAAGATACGAACGTGAGAATCCTCGGCCTTACCCTCTCCCAATTCTTCCCAGATATTCTGAACCAGAACGATCTTCGCTTCCACGGAATCTGAAACGGCCGCCGTATTCAAAAACCAATTCACAAAATCCACGCTTACGAAGTATTCTTGTCTGAGCCAAAGAAGAAGGTCTTCTTTTTCCATTCTTCTTTCCCTTTGTTCAAGCCAACGATTGGAGGTAAGAACCGGATGATTGCGAACCGATTCTTCTAAAGTATTACGAAAGGAGGTGGAAGTAGAAACGGATGTTTGAGAGGCACTGGGATTCTGCACGGTTTGCATTTTCTGATCTTATTTACGAGTTAATAAATTTCCGGTTTTCTTTTTGGAATAAGCGAATCGATCGGTTTCAAAATCCGAACGAGCTATTTTTAAAATCTCTTGAAACAAGGTTTTTTCGTCCCCCAAGCTCTGACGATAACAAATCGGAAAGGTGGAATAAAACGGAGACAAACCCGGAGTGAGATTGATTTCCAGAAAGAAAGGATTCCCTAAGGAATCCGTTTTCCAATCCAGTCTTGCAGGTCCAGAGGTTTCGAGCGTTCTGCAAAGAAGAAGACTTTGTTCCTGAAGGAACGTTTCCAAATCGGTTTCACAATCGAAAACAAGAGTTTCAGGCATAACACTTTTCGATTTCGTTTTTTCCCCGTAGACATCCTCCACTTTCAGATCTTCTTTGAGAACCAATCTGCCCGCGGAACTCGCTCGATAACCGACGACCTTCGAACCCATTACGGAAATCGTATATTCAGTTCCTTTTAAGTATTCTTCCATAAGATACGGAAAAAATTCGGACGGCTTTGAGGACAATTTCAAACGCAGATCGTTTGCGTCTATGACGACACTTTCCTCTCCGACTCCGAGGCTCGAACCTTCTCCGGCGGGTTTTAAAAAACCGGGAAAGGAGAATCCTTCCGGGACTTCATAGTCTTTTGGAGATCGGATCGGAAATCCTAAAACGATCGGAACTCCGATCGAATCGGCAAAGATCCTCGTAAGATTTTTGTCCAAAGAAACGTTTTGTGCGTAAGAATCCGATCCGGTATGAGGAAAACCGAACATTTCCGCGACCGCAGGAATTAAGGCTTCCCTATTTCTCGAACGAAAACCTTCCATCAGATGAAAAAGAACGGGACGCTCCCGGAATTCCAAGTCGGAATAACGCATTACGTTTTTGGAAAGTTCTTCCGGGGTAAAAATAAGTTCCGCTTTTTCCCCCAATTCGTTTAACAATTCTAAGATCGCATCCACGGATTTGGCGGATTCCCATTCTTGTTTGTAGATTTCGGGAAATTCTCCCTCGAACTCGTGGAGATCCGCGTAGACAAGAACCGTAGGAATCGTTAAATCCTTTCCTGTACCGTCGTTCCGGTTCATGAAAACTTTTTCTCTACGGCTCCGAATGCGTTCGGTGAAATTCTTTCCCAGATTTCGGGGGAAAGAGAAGGATAAAAATCCTCCATCGTAGAATCGGGAGGTTCCGGACTGAGATGATAGGTTCCGCGTAACGCGGAACGGAAGACGTGCATTCTTTCCGGTTTGTAAAAACCGAGATACCAATCCGGAGTCAACGTGATCTTTCCTCCGCCTCCGGGCAGATCGTTTACGAAGGAAGGAATTCCCATTCCTCCGATCTTCCCGCGCATATAAGAGATGATTTCGATTCCTTTTGCAAGAGGGGTTCTGAATCCTCTCGAACCGGGAATCAATTCCGGATCGTACATATAGTAAGCGCGGATACGTAGCTCCAACAGTTTTTTATGAAGTTCTAACATAGTTTCGCCGGAATCGTTGATTCCTTTCAGAAGAACACATTGGTTTCCGACGCTGACCCCGGCCTTCAAAAGTTTCAAGATCGCTTCTTTGGCCTCGGACGTACATTCTTTGGCGTGATTGAACTGAGTGTTGCAGAAGATAGAAAGCCGATCCGTATTGTGCGATTCTATTATATTACAAAGTTCGGATGTGATTCTAAAAGGAAGAGTGACCGGGTTTCTCGTTCCGAGTCTGCAGATTTTTACGTGATCGATTCTTTCCAGTTTTTCCAAAATCCAATCGATTTTGGAATCGGAAAGATTCAAAGGATCTCCTCCCGATAATACGACATCGGAAATTTCGGAACGGGATTCTATATACTCGAATGCGGCTTCCAAATCTTCCGTAAGCATTCTTTCCTTGGAATCGGAGACCTTACGACCTCTCATACAATGTCTGCAATACACGGAACATTCATGATTGGTAAAAAGAAGGACTCGATCCGGATACATGTGAGTGAGCCCTTTGACGGGAGACAATCTTTCCTCGTGTAACGGATCGGGAGATTCTTCCGGAGAAAAAACGGATTCGGCTTCCCTCGGGATGATCATCTTTCGGATCGGATCGTCCGGGTCTTCCGGGTTCGTAAGAGAAATGTAATATGGTGTCGCAGAAACGTTGAGCCGAATCGTGTCCTCGATTCCGGTTTTTTCGCTTTCGGTTAATACGAAGTAACGTTCGAGTTCGGAACCCTTAACCCGATGTTGGAGCTGGGCTTTGTAATCGTTCCACTCAAAGGAGGAAAACAACTTCGACCGATTGGTCAGACATTCTTCCTTGGATGGGAGCTTGATCGAATTCGAATCCGAAGTCTTCATAAGAGGTTCTTCCTATTTTCTCCGTGTCCGAGGAAAATCAAGCAAAGGTAAAAAGAAAATGCCAAAAGGACCCGTTTTCAGAAACTGTCTTTCGATGACTGAATTTTCCGGCGATTCCCTGCAAGCGCTCGCATTCGACGTGGACGGAACCTTGTTTTCCTCCGAAGAAATCATACTCGAAGTCTATAAAGACTCGATCTCCAATTTTTCCAAAACCTCGGGAATCCCGATCGAACTTCCATCCCGAGAACGAATCATGGTGGAAATCGGGAAACCGGTCAAAACCATCTTTCTCAATCTTTTACCCCAACTCACAGAGGATCAAAGGGACGAAATCTCCGACTCGGTTTTGCGTTTCTTGTGCGAAAGAATCCGCAACGGCGAGGGAGAATTCTACCCCGCCGTAAAAGAAACGATCGAAGCGCTTTCCAGAAAGGGGTTTCGAATTTTGGCCGCCTCTAACGGACGCAGACCCTATGTCGAAACGATCTTGGAAGTCGCGGGAGTTCTTTCCTTGTTCGATCCGATCCTGGTTCTCGATAACGAAAGAATCAAGACCAAGGGCGGAATTTTAAAAGAATACGTAAAACTCTACGGCTTAGAACCGGATAAGATTCTCATGATCGGAGACAGACTTTCGGATCACGAAGCCGCTCGCCAAAACGGTTGTCCCTTCGCCTTTTGCGCGTACGGACACGCACCCGCCGGAGAAATCCCTGATTTTGAAGTAGAGCTCAAAAACCTTTCCGATCTTACCGAAATCCTGTAGTTTTTGCCTGCATAGAATCTCATTTTTTTCCGAAAATGAGAAAGTGCCGGATTCCGAAAAAAGAAAAAATCTAATCTTCATTCTCACCGGAATAATCTTTACGTTAGTGCTCTTGGATAAAAGCACAGGGTCCGGATTTTCCCTTTCGGCTTCCGGATTTCAAGGTTTCAGAAACATCGGTAAAATGGGTGTCGAATCCCCTTCTTCCCCGAAGGGAAATCTGAATCATAAAGAAATGATGGATCAGGCCGAGGATGAAATTCTTGGAGAACTTCTTCAGAACGGAGACGTACAAACCTCGTCCGATAACTCGAATGCGATCGAAGAGGATTTAAACGAAGACAATCTCGTTCCCGTGATGGAACCGCCGGTTTCCTCGGGCCATTCCGAAAAAGAATCCGAATCCCATTCTTCCGCGACCGCAACCCCCGTTCCTTCCGAAAAGGGAGAATTGTCCTTATACTTCTTAAAGTTTTACGGCAAAGGAAGCAAAAGCCATTCCAGACTCGTAAAGGTTCTCAGACTTTCCAAAGGAGGAGACCGGGTCAAACTCGTGTTAAACTCCCTGATCGCCGGACCGGTTTCGCAGGAAAAGGAAAAAGGAATCTTAAACTCCATTCCGCAAAATCTACGTTATGACGCAGATTATAGAATCGAAGACGGAATTCTCAAACTCTCGTTGAGTAGCGATTTGGAAAGAAGCGCGGGGCCGGAAATTCTAAAGGATAGAATCGACCAGCTTACATACAGCCTGATCGAAAACCTTCCGATTCGAGGAGTTCAACTCCGAATCAACGGGAAGTTCGTCCGTTCTCTCGGCGGAGAAGGAATGCCGTTACCCACCCTTCTAACCAAAAACCCTAGAAAGATCGTCGTTTTTTAATCGTCAAACAACGAGTAGCGGCAAAACCGATGGGAATCGTCGGAACCGGGATTGTAAATCCTGATTGTTTATACAGAACCGTTTTTAAAATGAGGAACCGAGATCCTATCCGATCCTTTGCAAAACACATGAGATTCTCATTGGGCAACAATCAAAAAATAAAACTCCTGGCTCGGAGAGTTTTTTTCAACCCGTTCCCGGACGATTATTTGAGAATCTACCAACCCGATATTCGAAGAGCCACCGTGATCTACTTTTTCTTCTGTATCGGGATCAGTTTTCTTTCCGCCTTGGTTCCGGACGGCGCCTCTCCTTTCGGAGAAGAAAATCGGATCTTAGTTTTTTCACGTTTAACGGTCGTCGGACTCTCCGCTTTTTTCGCATTTCTACTTATAAAATGGAAAAGTTTTTTTCGCAAGAGAATTGAACGATATAGCATTCTTTCCTCGGGCACGATCGTGTTTTCCATTCTCCCGTACGTGTTTTTGGATTCGGAAAGAATGGGTCTTTACTTCCATTTTTACACAACCTTGGTTGTGAGCGGGAATATTCTCCTTTGGTTCACGGGAACCACGGTGATCTTTTTCAACGCGCTCTTCTATTTTTCTTTGGTTTTGTGTACGACTCTTACGGGTAACGCGAAGGCATTGCAACACGACTTCGCAAACGTTTTGATCTATCTGTTCACCGGAGTTTTCGGAAATCTTCTCATTAATTTTTGGAGAGTGATGGACCACCGCGCCAAGAAAAAACTCCAAAAGGCGGTGAGCAAACTTAGGGATAAGAACATCCAGATCGAAAAGATCTCGAAGGTGGACGAACTGACAAGACTCTACAATCGTAGATATCTGATCGAACAGTTCGAACTTTTTTTAAAGAGAGCACAACGTTATAAATTCTCCCTCGCGATGATCATTCTCGATATGGATTATCTAAAGGAAATCAACGATTCGTACGGACATTTGGCGGGAGACTCCGCGCTCCGTTCCATCTCGGACGTGATGAAACAAAGAGTCAGAGCGACCGATATTTGTTCTCGGATCGGCGGGGATGAATTTTGTATTCTTCTCGACGCGATTAAGAAGGACGATCTTTCTCTTCTTTGCGAAAAGTTAAGAACCGATGTCGCCGAAAAAGAACTTTCGTATCGGACTAAAAACGGAGATCCGGTGAAGATCACCGTTTCGATCGGGGCTTGTATCTTCGGGCCCGAGGAAGAATTCAGCTTCGACGATATCTATCATTCCATCGACTCCGCTCTTTACGAATCGAAGAAAAAAGGTCGTAACCGGGTTTCCTTCATCGAACCCATTCGGTATTTTCCGAAAGAGATTTCCGGATCTTCGACTACTGTTTCTTAGGAACGGGTAGCTCGTAGTGATACGTGATTTCGCAATAAGCCCCGTCGTCTATAAATTTCGTGTTCGTCGCTTCCATAAAGAATTGTCTGTTCTTTTGTTCCGGTTCCAACTCTTCCAGTTTTCTAGATGCGATCGACTTGGCCGCGTTGCAGGAAGTATTCTTCATTTTGAATATATCGTTTTCTTCCACGGACGTTGAGGAAGCCCCTCCGATTGCGACGAGTTTGTATTTATGAGGTCCCAGGGTTTCCACGGTCACGCCCGTATCGATGTGAATTCTTTCGTGAATCTGTTTGGTGCAAGCGGCAAGAGCCATCATAAACACCAGTGTGAAGTTTATAATTTTGATCATCCTATCCTCTAAAGACTTTCTTTATTTGAAATCAGAATCGGCAAACCGTCTTCAAAGAGTTTGTGCGAGTTCGTTCTTATATCGATCGTAGTTGTAAAGAAGATCCCTTCGTTTCGGAACGAACGCTCCTTCCTTTAAAAACTTGATCGCTTCTTTTTCGGTTTTGAGTCCGTAAGAGCGAAGCACGTTCTCCTCTATGACTACGGAAGATATATCGTCCGCACCGCTCGTGAGCGCCAGTTGACCGACACCTTTTCCGAGAACCATCACGGAAGTTTCGATATGAGGGATATTATCCAGGAAAATCCGGCAGATTCCGAGGACTTTTAGATATTCTTGCGTGGAAACAGCGCGCACCTTAAACCGTTTTGTCTGCGGTTGAAAGGTCCAAGGGATAAAGGATAAGAATCCTCCGGTTCGGTCTTGGAGGTTTCGCACAACGCTTAAATGTTCGATGACTTCTTCTTGGGTTTCTTCGGAACCGAATACGATGTTCGCGCTTCCCGGAAGTCCCGCCTCGTGACAGGTTTCCATCGCGCGCACCCATTCTTCCGTGGTCGCTTTTTTCGGAGAAATGATGTTTCTCATTCTATCCGTAAGAATCTCCGCTCCCGCACCCGGAACCGAATCCAATCCAGTTTGTTTCAAAATTTGTAGGACCTCCTTCAAAGGAAGTCCGGTGATCTTTTCTAGGTTGATGATTTCCACCGGAGAAAACGCGCGGATATGCATGTCCGGGTATTTCTTTTTTACGGAGCTGATCACGTTCAAATAATAATCGAAAGGAAGATCCGGATAAACCCCGCCTTGGAGGAACATCTGATCGGCTCCTTCGCCGACTGCGTAATCCATCTTCTCCAAAATTTCTTCTGCGGAAAGAACGTAACCCTTTCCGTTTCCGATCTCGTCCATAAAAGAACAAAAACTACATTCTACGTTGCAGTAGTTCGTATAATTCACGACTCGAAACATCGTATAACTTGCGTATTGATGGGAGAGAATTTTTTCTCTCAAAGTCCGAGCCGCCGCCATGATCTTGAGATGATCCCCGTCTCGATAAAGAGCCAGAGCTTCCTCCGGAGAAATCCGATTCCCGTCCAAAGCTTTTTCTAAAATCTTGTCGGTTGGCTGCGATGAAAAGATAGAGGCCACTGTTACTCCTTATGAGTTGCGAACTTTAAAAAGATCACCCTTCAATCTTTGGACTGATTCTTTATTTTGCATCTTCTTTTTAATTGAAGATTCTTATCTAAAAGAGACTTTGTCTCAAATAGATGCAAGCTCCTTTTTTAGGAAGAATGTAGTAGATCCTACATTCCGATACAAACACCGAGTTGTCTCAACTCGTCTCATCGTTGAGTTTCAATCTCAAGAACGATCGTTCTACCTTTGACCCTTGATTTGAAAATTCCTCGACAGGGAGCTTCTCGATTCCTACGCTGTAAATCATTCACCAATCCAAAAGAAAGGGTAACTCATCCATATGGCAATTTCGCAAATCGCCTTTCATCTAATCTTCACAATCTTATTCGTAGTCGCGAATGTAGTTTTTATCCGTGCGATTCTTTATCGCCTCAACTTGATTTTCAGCGCGAGAAAAGCCGCTGGAACCGAAAACTTTTTAGAGAACCCGAACTGGGCGTTCCGAATCAATAGTTTTATTCAGAACGTGATTCTTCAAAAGAAGAACTTCAAAGAACCTCTTCGCGGTATCATGCACGCGTTTATCTTCTACGGTTTTATCGTGTATACCATCCACACGACAAGCCAGATGATCGCCGGTATCGCAGGATACGGAATGGATGATCCGTATAAATTCTCCTTAGTAGGTTTCTTATTCGGAGAACACGCGGGACATCTTTACGAGTCCATCGTTCAAGTTGTTTCCCTTCTCGTTTTAACCGGTCTCGGTTTCTTCGCTTGGAGAAGATGGATTCAAAAAGCAAACGGGTTGGACGTTCATTCTCCGGCTTCCGCGATCGTGATTTCCATGATTTCCATTCTGATGATCTCCACTCTTTTGGGTGAAGGTGCAAAAGCGGTCGGAGCGGTTTACGATAGCCCTACCGAAACAGCTTCCTTTCTTGCGGCCGGAATCGGCGCGGTTTGGAAATCCATCGGTGTGGAATATTCCACTGCGGACGTGGTCGTTCAAATCATGTGGTGGGTTCACATTCTTTCCGTTTTCGCATTTATGCTTTATGTGCCGACTTCCAAACACGCGCACTTGATCTTCGCTCCGTTTAACTACTTCCTACAATCCGATACTCCGAAAGGCGCTCTTTCCAAAATCAATTTGGAAGATGAGAATGTAGTCTGGGGTGTAAACCGCGTGGAAGACTTTCCTTGGCCGAACCTTCTCGACGGTATGTCTTGTATCGAATGTGGTCGTTGCCAAGTTCAGTGTCCTGCGAACAGAACCGGAAAGGTTCTGAACCCTAAGATGATCATCGCGGATCTGAAACACGCACTTCTCGACAAAATGCCGGAAGTCGCTAAGATCAGAGGGGAAGAAACCGACGCAGGCGCGGCGGCTGAAAAAGTTGCGGCCCTCGACACCGGAGTCATCAACAGCTACGAAGGTCTTTCCGAAGAAGCTCTCTGGGGTTGTACTACTTGTTACGCTTGTGTGGAAGCCTGCCCGGTCGGAAACAACCAGGTGAACGCGATCATGGAAATGAGAAGACACTTGGTTCTCGCGGAATCTAAGTTCCCTGTGGAATTACAAAACGCTTTCGTAAACATGGAAAACAACTCGAACCCTTGGGGAGTTGGAGCTCACACAAGAGCGGATTGGGCGGACGGTCTTGGTGTTAAGACCATGGCTGAAGATTCCAACGTGGACGTTCTTTATTGGGTCGGATGTGCGGGCGCTTTCGACGAAAGAAACAAAAGCATCGCTAAGTCTTTCGTAAAAATTCTCCAGAAGGCGGACGTGAAGTTCGGTATCCTCGGAACCGAAGAAAACTGTTCCGGAGACTCCGCAAGAAGAGGTGGTAACGAATATCTCTACCAAACTCTCGCACAATCCAACGTAGACACGATGAACGGATACAACGTGAAAAAAGTCGTAACCGCTTGTCCACACTGCTACAATACGATCAAAAACGAATATCCTCAGTTCGGCGGAAACTTCGAAGTGGTTCACCACTCCGAATTCATCAACGAACTTGTTAAGGACAAAAAACTCGACGTTAAAACCGCCGAAGACGCTTCTTCCGGAAAATACACGTATCACGATTCTTGCTACATCGGCCGTTACAATGACAACTACGAAAACCCGAGAGACGTGGTTAAAAAAGTTGCCGGTGGAAAACTCGCAGAGCCTTCCGATCACCACACAAAGGGTCTTTGTTGTGGAGCCGGTGGAGCTCAGATGTGGATGGAAGAACAAAACAACGACCGTGTCAACGTCAAGAGAACCAAACAACTTCTGGATACAGGAGCGACTACAATCGCAACGGCTTGTCCTTTCTGCGTGACCATGATTACCGACGGGGTAAAACACGAAGGAAAGATCGAAGAAGTAAAGGTAAAAGACATCGCGGAATTGGTTGCGGACAATCTACAGTAACAAATTCTAATTTAGAATTACCTAAAGTAGATTCTTTCCAAGTAGGCGGTTACCAAAACCGCCGCTTTGAAGGAATCACAAAAAAAGCCGGGATTTATGCCCGGCTTTTTTATTCTTTTTTAACATTCAAACCTGAAAATGAAGGCGGTTCCGATCGGAATCGACGCGACCGACGTCCGTACAAAAAAACAGGCGAAGTGACTAAAAAAGTCTCTCCGCCTCAAAGACATCTGGTGCAAATACAAAATGTAAGACTCCGAAAAGGATCAGATTCTTACGCACCGACGACTTTTTTAAAAAAGTAAAAAGAAGATTCTTTGCAATCGATCGCGCTTATGAGCTCGGTGGATAATCCAAAAGGGTTATTTCCGGATTCTTCTTTTGAAAGTATCCCTTGTCCCATTCGGTATCAAACAAAAGCGCCGCCCTTCCGCCCCGGTCCGTAACCAGGTTTGCGGAGGAAGGAACCTTCGCCAAATCCTCTTGCCCGATCCAACAAGAGATCGCGTAGGGAAGAATCGTAATATTAGAAGGCGCGTTGTATTCGTCCAAAAGTCTTCTTCGAAAAACCTCGAACTGAAGTTGACCCATCGCGCCGATGATCGCCAAACCACCACCGATCGTCTGAGATGAAAATAAATGGAGAATCCCCTCTTCCGCAAGCTGATCGATTCCCTTTCGAAAACTTTTCATACTCGCCGTATCGGACGAGGAAATCGTAGCGAACAACTCGGGCGCAAACACCGGAAGTCCTTTGAGATCGGGAACCTTGGAAGTCGCGACGATATCACCGATCGCATACGTTCCCGGATTGACGAGACCGATGATATCGCCCGGATACGCCTCGTCCACGGTGTTCCGATCTTGACCGAAAAATGCGAAGGAAGAAGAAAGTTTTACGGACTTGCCGAGTCTTCCGTGAAGCACGTTAAGCCCTCTTTCAAACTTGCCCGAGGTTACGCGCAAGAACGCGATTCTATCCCGGTGTTGACGGTTCATGTTCGCCTGAACCTTAAAGATAAATCCGCTGAACGGAGTTGTGATCGGATCCAAACGGGAACCGTCTTTCAAAGGAAAGAATAACGGAGGCGGAGCGATCTTAATAAATTCGTCGAGAAACAATTGAATTCCGAAGTTGTTCACCGCGGAACCGAAAAAGACCGGAGTGATTTTCGATTCTAAAAAATCTTCCTGACTGAATTCCGAAATCCCACCTTCTACGAGTTCCAATTCTTCCCGAAAGGATTTGATGACCCAGTCTTCAAAACGAGAATCGAGTTCGGGATCGTTGACGCCCGAGGTTTGAAAGGAAGACTTCTGACTTCCGCCCGGAGTTTTATCATAGGTAAGAATGGATTTATCTTTGCGGGAATACACTCCGCTAAAATCCACACCGGTTCCGATCGGCCACACCATAGGCACCGCAGAAATCCCGAGAACTTTTTCGATCTCATCCAAAAGAACAAAAAGATTTTTTGTAGGTCTGTCCATCTTGTTGATGAACGTTACGATCGGAATTCCACGATCGCGACAAACCTTAAAGAGTTTGATCGTCTGAGGTTCCACACCTTTCCCCGCGTCGAGTACCATCACCGCGGTATCGGCCGCGATCAATGTACGATACGTATCTTCGGAAAAATCTTCGTGACCGGGAGTATCCAATAAATTGAGAACATGTCCACTGTATTCGAACTGAAGCGCGGCGGAAGTGATGGAAATTCCTTTTTCCTTTTCCATCTCCATCCAGTCGGAGGTTGCGGCCTTACGATTCTTACGCGCCTTAACGGCTCCCGCGAGTTGGATCGCACCTCCGTATAAAAGAAGCTTTTCGGTAAGAGTCGTTTTTCCGGCGTCTGGGTGAGCGATGATCGCGAAGGTTCTCCTTCTTCGAGTTTCTTCCTCGATGGATTGATTCGGTTTTTGTGTTACTGTCTCGCTCACTGCTTTGTTCCGCCCACTTTCCAAGTTTTCTTTCCGAAGCCGACTGTCAGCAATTAAACCGAGCTTTTTACCCGTTCGTATTGTTCGGGTAAATCGAATGTAATAGGAATACGCTACATTCTTCCCATATTCAAAGAACAGGTGAACGTATGGAAGGGATTCCCCTTAGCCCATCAAAAGATCTTCAAAGATTAAAATTACAAATAGACGGACTGAGCGATTCGTTCGAGATCTTAAAACTCAAGGAAGAAGGAATTACGATTTCTTCCGCCGAAGAATTGAACCTCCTCCAAGGTTCTCCCGTGAGCGGTCAGATCGATTCTCCCGGTTTGAATCTTCAGTTTCGTTTTCAAGGAAGTCTTCAAAGACAGGTGGCTCGTCCCGACGGAAAAGGATTTATCCTCGGAATTCTATTCACCCAAAAAACCAGATTTCCGGACTTGCTCATCGCGTTAGAACTCGCGTCCTAATTCTTTCTTTCTCTTCTCGAATTTGTTCCTGACGTCGCGCCCCATAGGAAGCGACGTCGCTGAGTTCGATGAGCTTCTCCACCGCATTTGTCCCCGAAAAACCATGAACCTTTATGGGGCTTCCAAGCCCCTATTTTTTAACTCGAGCAACACCTTCCTACGATTCGGCGCTTAGCTATTTTCATTTACGAAACAGGTTCCATTTTGTTTTCTGTACATACAGTTGTATGTCTGAAAGTAACGTGAAACATCTCATTTCCTGGGAAGATTGGTCGGATTCCGAGATTTTGGATCTGCTTCATTTTGCGATCCATGTAAAGAAGAATCGCGTCAACTACGCGGGTCATCTCAGCGGTCGTTCCTTGGCGATGCTCTTTCAGAAAACCTCCACAAGAACCAGAGTTTCCTTCGAGGTCGCGATGACCGAAATGGGAGGACATGGAATCTATTTGGATTGGATGGCGTCTAACTTTCAACTTTCCGATATCGATCTGGAAGCGAGATATCTTTCCAGAAACGTTTCCGTCATCATGGCCCGTTTGAAAAAACACGAGGATCTTCTTTCAATGAAGAACGGTTCTCAGGTTCCCGTCATCAACGGTTGCGACAATATGTTTCATCCTTGTCAATCTCTGGCGGACGTAATGACGATCGCACTCGATAAACCAGATCGTCCTTTGAACCAAGTAAGACTTACCTAC
Organism: Leptospira barantonii; assembly: GCF_002811925.1. Taxonomy (NCBI): domain Bacteria; kingdom Pseudomonadati; phylum Spirochaetota; class Leptospiria; order Leptospirales; family Leptospiraceae; genus Leptospira; species Leptospira barantonii. The sequence continues at coordinate 163,209 of NZ_NPDS01000009.1, read as the reverse complement.
GTCGGAGTTCACAACAACGTAGTCAATTCTCTCATCGGAATCACCGCGGCTCTTGGAATTCATCTGACTCTTGCGACTCCGATTGCGGAAAAAGAAAACATACACGAGCCCACCGTGGAAAGAGCGAAGTCCAAAGGTACTCTCGCTTGGGAAAACAACCTGGAAAAGGCCGTCAAAGACGCGGACTACGTCTACACGGACACTTGGTTGGATATGGAATTCTTCAACGATCCTTCGTACGCGGATAAGAAAAAACAAAGAATGGAACTGATGATGCCGTATCAGATCAATTCTTCCCTGATGGAAAAAACAAACGCGAAAGTGATGCACGATATGCCGATCCATGCGGGTTACGAGATCACAAGGGACGTGGTTCTCAGCGCGAAATCCATCATCTTCCAACAAGCCGAGAACCGTTTGGACGCTCAAAAAGCGGTCATTCTAAAACTTCTTGAGGCTTGATCTCAGGAAAATCGGTTTACCAGAGGCCCCTTCTTTCGAAACCTGTATTTAGAGCCTTTTCACCCTCACTTGCAGGCTCGAAATAAGAATAAAAGGTATCTCTATGTCTAAATTGACTCATCCAAGAGAGGCGCTCTTCGAAGGAGAAAAGCCTTTCCCTATCATTCCTGCCTGTGAGCACTTTGCAGGATCCGAAAAGCTAATCACAAAAGCATTAGAACTCCAGAACAAACTCGGCGGTCTTTTCGACATCACTATGGACTGCGAAGACGGAGCACAAACCGGGAAAGAAAAAGAACACGCGGAACTGATCGTTCGTCTTCAAAACAGCGAGCTCAACAAACACAAAATGAGCGGCGTGAGAATTCACGACTATACAAACGCATTCTGGAAACAAGACGTAGACATCATCGTTCCTGGCGCCGGAGAAAAAATCGCATACATCACCATTCCAAAACCTACACGCGCGGCTCAGGTTGAGGAAATGATCACTTATATCCAAAAAGCGGTTCAAAAAGCGGGACTCAAAAGAGAAATTCCGATTCACGTATTGATCGAAACCAACGGAGCTCTTCAAGAAATCGAAAAGATCGCGGCTCTTCCTTGGTTGCAAGTTCTTGACTTCGGTTTAATGGACTTCATCTCGGGACACCACGGAGCGATTCCCGCTTCTTGTATGAAAAGCCCTGGTCAGTTCGACCACGAACTTTTAAGAAGAGGAAAAGCGAACCTCGTAGCGGCGGCTCTTGCAAACGGAGTGATCCCTGCGCACAACGTAACACTCGATCTTAAAAATCAATATCAAACTTACAAGGACGCAAAACGCGCCCATGACGATTTCGGTTTCTTGAGAATGTGGTCCATCTACCCAACTCAGATCCAAGCGATCCTCGACGCGATGGCTCCGGATTACAGCGAAGTTCAGACTGCGGCTGAAATTCTCATCCAAGCGCAAAACGCGGAATGGGGACCGATCCAATACGCGGGCGATCTTCACGACCGTGCGACTTACAGATACTTCTGGGAAATCATCCAAAAAGCGAAACTTACGGGAATCGCGATTTCCGAAGAAGCAAACAAAAGATTCTTCAGCTAATCTTAGTTTAGAATTTTCTAAAGTATTAAAAAAGCCGCAAGAGATTGCGGCTTTTTTATTGGTTACTGATTCGTTCGATTTTTTCGAAGGTTATCAGGGACGATTCCACCGTTATGCCCGGCGGAAGGTGGCGGCGAGAAAGAATTCAACCTTAAGGTTACTTAACGAACTTCTCTAAAAGTTTTGTGATGAGTTCGTTCAAACTCTTTTCCACGTGTTCCCAGGACTTTTTGTTCATCGGTTCGAGAGGCATCTTCTTATCGAGTTGTTTGTATCGATCAAAACTTTCTCGAGCGTAATCGAGATACTTTCTCGGTTCGATTCCGAGTCGGTCCAACTGAAGTTCATTTTTGATGTAAATCGAAGCGACTTTTTCCCTGTATTCGTCCTCTAAAAAATAATAACGGATGTCGAGTTTCACCTCGTCCATGGCCTTATAGATTTTGGAACCCTGGGATTCTTTTTTGTTCGAAGTTTTTTCGGAACCGGAATCCGGCGCGGGTGTTTGAGCTTGAGAATTTTCTTTAGACGCGTTCGCTACCGGAGAAGGATTCTTCTTTAACAGCTTCTCGAGTTTTTCGCGTTTTAAGATATCAAACAAAGCGCTCTTTTTATTCTGAGTCACGATCACACCCTATCTTTAAATTCGTTCTATCTATAATTTCTTATCGGAAGAATTGGTTCTCCCGTCTAGTACTAACACTTTATAAGACGGATTTTATTGGAAAAAAAGTATCTTTTAATCCTGTTCCGCAAAAAAGGATCTTGGAAAGAATTAATTCCCGGATTCCTGATCCATTCTGAGCTTGCGTAAGGAACAATTCGGAAGCCACTCACAACGCAGACAGAAAGGATCCTCTGGTTGAAACGTCGGCGGAGGACATAAATTTACGTTCGTTTGTTGCAAAGGAGTCAGAAATGTTTCCTTATCCGAAAAGGAATTCTTCTTTGAAAGTTCGCCTAACAGATCCCGGTTCTTTCTCGTTTGAGAATCCAAATCCTCCGTCAAAGAACGGCTTTGCGGTTTCGACAAAACACTTTCGTCGGTTTCCGGCTTTGGAAAAATCTTTCCGGAGTCTAAAAAATTCCTCTTTAAGATCCAAGGCGCGACCAGAGTCGCTCCGAGCGCTCCGCCCAAATGGCAGGAGTTGCTTACTACAAAGGGAGAATGGAAATAATAAACCGAAATGATATCCGCGATAAATCCGCCGCCCACAAAGATCCAAGCCGCATAACGGGCCTTCATTCTAAAAAAGATAAGAAAGACTTCGGTTTCGGGAAACAGGATTCCGAAAAGGACGAGAATCCCCGTAACTCCTCCGCTCGCTCCGAGAGTGGTCGTCTGAAAAAGGTCCATCGGATAATGAATTCCCAAAACGTCCACGAACAAGGGCGCGAGTAAAACGGTGACGCCGCCCACTAAGACGGACGTCGCATATACGATCGTAAACTTCCAAGCCGGAATGTATTTACAAATCAAACCGCCGAACATTACGAAAACATACATGTTGAAAAAAAGATGAATGAAGGGCGTTCCGTACGCCTCGTGTAAAAATCCGTACGAAAAAATCTGCCAATAGTAACCGTGAAAAACGCGGGATGGGGTTAACGCGAAGTAGTATTCCAAGATTCCCGTTCCGCCGGCAAAAAGCTGAAGAATATAAATGAGGACGTTTGCGACTAAGATAAGATTGATCGGATGAAAAATGGAATAACCGAAAAGCGATAATCCGTTTCGGTATTTTCTTTTTGCCATATTGGATAGAATACGAACTGTGGTCAGAGAGTCAAGCAGGCAAAGCCGGGGCAAAAATTCACCCCGGGTTTCCTCATTCTCCGGGAGAAGGAGAATGATTTTTCAATCACATTCTTTAAATCGAAAAATCAGGCCTCATCCTTTAGAGCCGGGAAGAAAAAAAATGCAGGAATCAGGATTAAAACCAATTCTTTGGAAAAACAAGGAACTCATTCTTTTGGATCAAAGAGTTCTGCCCGGCACGACTTCGTACATTCATGCTATAACAATGGAAGATTGTATTTTTGCGATTCGGGAAATGGTCGTACGAGGCGCTCCCGCCATCGCGATCACCGGCGCGTTCGGAATCACTTTGTATTTGAACGGACTTTCTTCCAAACCGACGTTGATCGAACTGAAAAAAAAACTCGAAGAACTTTTAGAATCGAGACCGACCGCGGTCAACCTAAGACTTGCAATCGAAGAGTTCAGTTCTCGTTTTCCCGAAGCCGATTATTCTTCCTTTAGCTTGTCGGATCTGCAAAAGGGAGCGGAAGATTTCGCTCTTTTCATGCTCGAAGAAGATCTGGGAAACAATCTCACTCTTTCTAAAAACGCTTTGTCCTTGTTTCCGAAGTCCCCTTCTTCCTTAAACATCATCACTCATTGTAATACGGGTGCGCTCGCTACCGCGGGACACGGAACCGCGTTAGGTGTTATACGATCGCTCCGAGACGCCGGACATTCTTTGACTGTGTTCGCGGACGAAACAAGACCTTACTTGCAAGGAGCCCGTCTTACCGCTTGGGAATTGAAGGAAGAAGGAATTCCCGCTTATCTCATCACGGATAACATGGCTGGTTGGGTCATGTCTTCCAGAAAGATCGACGCGGTTGTAGTGGGCGCGGACCGAATCGCTTCCAACGGTGATACCGCGAACAAGATCGGAACCTATCCTCTTGCGATCGTTGCAAAACACCATGGAGTTCCTTTTTATGTGGCGGCCACGGAAAAGAGTATGGATTTTAGAATCCCGGATGGAAGTCATATCCCGATCGAAATGAGAAAGGAAGAAGAAGTAACGTCTTTCGGTTTTTTAAAGAATGCGGACGGTAAACCTTTCTTGAGCGAAGGTGTGATCGCTCCGTTGGGAATGAAGGCACTCAATCCTTCCTTTGACGTAACCCCAGCTTCCTTGATTACGGGGATCATCACGGAGAAAGGAATCGTTTCTCCGGTTACGGAAGAGAATCTAAGAAGAATTTTTAGTTAAGTAGAATTTGGTCTCGGGACTTTGTGGGAGTTCCCGCGGTCTTACGGTAAATCAAAGAGCCCCACCCTGATTTGGGTGGAGGGGTGGGTGGTGGCCGACGAGCGATAAATTCCTATATCACAAAACGATTATACCTTCAAGCGAAATCGTTCTCCGAATCTTGTAGGAGCTCCCACAATTTCAAACAACAAATCACTTCGGCGTTTGAAGAGCCACCATCATCGCCTTGTCTTGCCCGGGTTCAAAGACCATCATAAAGGAAGATTGAAACTTGGTAATCTTCTCGATCTGTCTTCTGTAGTGGATCACCGCACCCGGAAACGCTCCTTTTTGAACGGCCAAACGAACCGAACCCGGATTGAAACGCGCACTTTTCAAAGTATCTTGTTTGAATTTTAGCATATTCAAAATCTTTAATTTCTTGTTATAGTCCTCGAACACCGCCTTAAACGCGGCCTTCTTGTCTTCCGGAAGATTTCCTCGGGAACGTTGAACCATGTGTTTGATTTGCTGGATCTTAGGGAGGATCTTTTCCATCTCCTTTTCACCCATCTGAATCTTTCTGCTGATCTCTTGAAAGGAACGATCATTCTTAAAATGAAATCCGAGTTCAATCGTAACGTCCAACTCCGCGCTCGAACCCAAGGAAACGACCGAAACTCCTTCATTGGTTCTTACCTTGCTGGAAACCAAGTTGCCGTTCGATCCGCTGAGAATCACGGAACCCAACGTATCCACATTCGAATTTAGAATCGCACCTTCGATGATGATATCACCTTCCGTTTCCAGATGGGCGTTCTCGATAAACTTCGCCTGAATTCTTCCCGTAACTTGAATGATATCGGTTCCGGCTCCTTTGATTCCGCCGTGAACGATCAGATCCTGCCCGACCTTCACCGTATTGCTTTCGAGATTTCCGTAGATCACAAGAGAACCGGTACATTCCACGATGGAACCCGGCTCGATATCTCCTCGAACGATTACGTTTCCTTCAAACTGAATGTTCCCCGTTGCAAGTCCTACGTTCCCCGCGATTTGAAGTTCAGGCGAAACGTTGATCGAAGTTTCGGTGACAAAGATCACACCGTTGCTGGATGCGAAGTATTCCTGAAGTTCTTTTCCTTCTTCAAGACCGGTTCTTTCATCGATATTTTTTCCGATCACGAGTTTCGGACGTTTGATTGCCGGAGCGGGAATGATATTTCCGAATACGTCAAAGCCGGGTTCGCCCGGAATTCCCTCGAACTTAGTCGCGAGTTTCTCTCCGATCTTTACGTTGATATAACGATCTATGTTTCTGAAGTCGGCTCTACCGTCTTCGAGTAGTTTTACTCTCTTAGCCATCGGGTGATAAAAACGAACCCAACCGTTTTCACCGGGAGTCGGGGCCACACCCTTTGCGACTTCCACCTTGATCGGAGTGAAGTCCCCTCTTTTACCGGCTTCGTCCAAAAGCATAAGAACTCTTCGGACCTCTTCGACTAACATCCGTTCTCTGTGAATGCCCCAATCGAGAATGATGCTCCAAAGTTTATCCTTGGATACGGTTTCCCCTTTCAGATTGTATGGTCTGACGGTCATGATCGCGGAGAGTTGATCCGGTGATACGCCTATGGTAATAGCGGATTCAACGGAAACGGGAGAGATTTGAGATTCTGGTGTGGGTGTATTCATAGATTCGTCGTTCGCATTCATAATATTTCAATCTTTCAGTCATAGACCAAAGTCCATTTCTCTTTTTAACTTCGACTTAAAGAGAAGGAACTTAATGTAGTATATAAGGTTCCCTTGAAATGAAACTTTTTTTTACTTATAATACGCTGAATTATAAATAAAAAAATAGGCTCTCATCTGAATCAACAAGCTCGGCTAGGAATTTCCTCACAAAACTTGCTCGTTTTTTGAACCGTCGCAGAACCGACTTTCGGTAGAAACAAAAAGATCAAAGCCGGTTTCGGCTGGTAATAGACGAACCTTATAAGAAAAAACCACGGTGAAAATCAGGGGTTTGCGGAAAAAATATAATCTCCCCAAAACTCGGCCATGGGAAGAATCTCCGTCAAACGGGTGTAAAACGGAAGATGATCCCCATGAGTCAACAGGCTTGTTTCTAAAAAGGGAACATTCCGATTTCCATTCTTCAGAATTAAGTCGCGTAGATCCTTGGATTCTTGAGGTGATATCACCGGATCATCGTCTCCGTGAAGTAAAAAACAGGGTTTTGTAAAACGATTTGCGAAGAATTCGGGAGAAGTCTCTTCCACAAAGGGTTCTCCCACGGCCGACTTGATCGAGAGCGAGGCTTCCATTCTAAAATCGGAACTTTCCAAGAAGCGGGTAACAAAGGCACGATCGTCTTCCCCCAATGAGGAAAGAATTTTCGGACCTCGAAGTGCGTCCCCTTCTCTCCACAATCCGTTGTCCAATGCGGATTCGAAAAAATATTCCTTTAAACCTTCGGGCTTGGATCGAATCAGATGAACGTAGTTGTATAACATCACGTTCACCGCGTAACTTTCTATTTCGTAATTCTTCAATACGAACGGGAACGTCTTTCCGAAGTTGGAATAACCGCCGATCAAAAGCGCCGAGGAAAGTGCGTCCTGACATTCCGAGTTTGCTAATGCGACAAAGCCCATCCCCGCCGAAAAACTCGCGGAAACATAAGACACCGATTTTTTTTCCAAGGAATGAATTCGTAAGAATGCGGATCGTATATTCGAAACGGTTTCGGAACGGATCAACAATCCCTTCACCTCGGGAAGTTCGGGGAGATAAACCTTAAAACCTCGATTCGCGAGGTTGTTTCCGAGTGCGAGAATTCTCGGATCGTCGATTCCCTTAAAGCTCATTCCGTGTTGTAGATAAACGATCGGAGCCGAAGGATTTTTTCCTTGGTCCAGAATTTTCGTTCTTAAGGAAACGGAGTTCGGTAAGTGGAGAAGGATCTCCGTTATGCGCGCTTGTTTCGGTTTTTTAACTCCGGAAAAGTCGATCAAAAAGGGTAATCCGCGCAATACGTCGAAGGAATTCATCGGCATGAAATTTTTTAAAGTCCGGTAAAAATCTCTACCACATTTTTATCCGGTTCGTGATTTTTTGAAGATCCGAGATTCGAAAAGATTCTACGTTCTAAAATTTTTTCATCAATAGGATGAGATAGACCCTTCCCAGATATTGTTTTGCGTGGGAATCCTTTACGAAATAAATCAGAATATACTGCCTATACGATTCAAGATCGATCGGTATGAGTTTGTGATTTAAAATCTCCGGCGGAAGAAGATCCGTTTCGAATCTTCCGAGTCTCATCTCGGAGATCAAAAGACCGCAGATCTGATTCGCGAATTCCATCAGAATCGAAGGAGCGTCCGCTCTCACCGTCGGATCGATATGAAACGATCGAGCGACCATCGGAAGCAATTTCAATTTCGTATAGCCGTCCATCGCAAGAAATAACTTTCCTTCGATTTCTCCCTTGAACTCGACCATCGTGCAGTTCTCGTAACAAAGCCCTTCGTTTTTGGAAGGACCGAACGCTTCCCGGATCGCGGTGACGTTCAGGGTCTTATCCAAATATTCCGGAAAGATCTGAGAGATCGTAAGGATAAATTTTTCGTCGAGTAATGGATCGATGCTCACAGACAGATATACCGATTCGGTCCTTGTTCGATCGATAAAGCGAGGGCCTTTCTCGCGTTGGAAACCCATTCTTCCCTACTCTCTTCCAAAATGGAAACTCCCAAGTTGAGATCCACTCGATGGCTTTCCTTTTGCAGGGATTCGATCAATTCCTTTAAATTTTTACCGAAGACGTCCCAGTCTTGTGCGGAGATAAAAAATGCGATTCGGTCCTTTCGGATTCTATAGAATCGAACCCTTTTTTTCAAAACCTTGGAAGTCCAGAGTGAAATCCACTTGAGAACGTAAGGATGCGGGGATTCCGTGAAAATACTTGCAAAAATTAGAATATTCTCATGTGCTCGGATCTTATCCAGCTCGAACGCGTGCAGATTTCCGAATCCGGTTTCCGGATCGGAGGATTCGAATTGAATCGAAACCTGTTCCTCGTATTCCTCTTTCCAAGTTTGAAATTCTCTCGGATTCAGTTGATTCCATTCGGTCAGGGAAACCTTTAGATAACCGAACGGTACGATTCCGGTCGATAACGGAATGAACGCAAATCCGTCCGCGAAACAGATTCTCCCTTCGTGAATCTCATTCAGATTTTTTTCGGATAAAAAACTTTCTTCGGGCGATTCCGGAAGATGAAACAACTTTCCCTTTCTGGACGCCAAAAGAATCGATACGTTTCCGCTTAAGAAATAAATTTCCGCTCCGCCGAGACGGGAAACAAGTTGTTCCAAAAATTTTCCGTGTGCAAGAATCAGTTCCGGATGTGTGGGGACTTCTCGTTTCCAAACGACTCGAGCCGGTGTTCTTTGAATTCTCTCCGAACGAACCGTCGTTGCGGTTTGTAATGGCTCCGTCTTTGTTTCCGTTTCTACGGACTGCTGTTGTTGTTCTGGCGTTGATTCGCCGTTCGACGATTTTTGAACGCTTTCCTTAAGAACCAAGCCGAACAAAAACAAAAGTGAAATCGAAATTCCACTCAAAACCAATGTGTCTCCGGTAAAAAGGGTTTTGGTCGCGCTCGTCTGTCTTTCCACAAAGCCGAGAGAACAATTAAAAAAAACGAAAATGATTCCGAAATATTGGATTTTCATAAGCAGACTGCCGTTAATATATTTAACGGGCAGATTCCAATACCTCTAAACCGATTTTTTATGAAGTTGTACAACGAACTCGCAGAATTCTACTTTGATATCGAAAAGCCCGCGCGCAAGATCGATTCCGAAGCTAAGTTTTTGGATCGTCTTTTTCGCAAACATAGAATTATGACCATTCTCGATATGGGTTGTGGAACCGGAGAACACGTCCGTTACTTTCAATCCCTCGGTTATAGACCCAAGGGAATCGACGCGTCTTCGAGAATGATAGACGTCGCCAAAAAAAGATATTCTCATTGTAAGTTCGACGTCGCTCCTATGCAGACGTATCAATCCGGCGTTCTTTTGGATTGTGTGATCAGCCTTTTCGGTTCGTTTAACTATCTTTTAACGAACGAGGAGATCGACGCGACTCTCAAACTCATCGAACAGAATCTGAAACCCGCAGGTCTTGCGATTTTGGAAGTTTGGAACGCGGAACCGCTCCGAACGATCAAAAGAAAACCGATTACTCCGGTCGCTCAGATCAAATCCCAAAACGCGACGATCCAAAGAAACAGGGGTTTTCGTTTGGTCAGGGCCGATACCTCTACGATGGTCGAAGTGAACTATATCTATCAGATCAACACGAAGGAAATTCGGGACAAACACGTTATGCGCGTTTTCTATCTTCCCGAAATCGAAAGAATGATCCTCAGGCATAAGTTCGATATCATGCACGTCTATTCCGGTTTTAACGAAACCAAGTTTAAGAATTCTGCCGGTAGAATGATTCTCGTTCTGAAAAAAAAGAGCGCTTAGAATCCGAAATACACCGAACCCGGAGATTTTTCGTTTTATCCCCGCTCGTATCAAATTCCCTTTACCGCCATTTACTTGATTTTTTAAATCCGATGTGGAAAAATTGATTTATGGATCGGGACTTAGAAAATCTGAAAAATCAAATCGTTTCACTTGTAAGTCCTTTGAAAATAATTCTTTTCGGTTCAATGGCTACGGGCTCTTCGAACGATCAAAGCGATTACGACATTCTAATCGTAATGCCGAAAGGAACGAAAAAACGAGAAACCGCTCAGTTCCTATATCGAAAAATCGAAAATATAAACAGACCGTACGATCTCATCGTCGCCACGGAAGAAACTATCGAAAACTATTCTAACATTCCCCATCTTGTCTACTTTCACGCGCTCAAAGACGGAATAGAATTGTATGCCGCCTGAAAATCCGAGTTCTTCTTTAACTTGGCTGGCGCACGCGAAAAGCGATTTGCTTTTATCCAAATTGGGAATTCAGAAAGAAGTCTTACTCAACGCACTGTGTTACCACGCACAACAAAGTGTTGAGAAATCCTTAAAGGCCGTATTGATTCAACATCAAACCCAATTCGAATTCACTCATAATATCAAAAATTTAATCTCATCCTTGCCAATGGAAATCCAAAGACCTGATTTTTTTGAAGAGTTGCCGATTCTTACGGACTACGCAGTATCAACCCGTTATCCGGGAGATTATGAGGAAATTCTTGAAAAAGAATATATGGATGCGGTCCTTCTTGCGGAACAAACCTTTCTTTGGGCAGAGGCCATTCTCAAAAAATAATTCTTGCCGAACCTTTCGGAACTAGACTCTAATAGTTCCGGAGAATTTTATGCCAGAATCCTACGATCTTACCGTCATCGGTGCGGGACCGGGCGGCTACGTCGCCGCCATCCGAGGCGCTCAATTGGGAATGAACGTTTGTGTAATCGAGAAGGATAGACCCGGTGGAATCTGTTTGAACTGGGGTTGTATTCCAACGAAAGCTCTTTTGGAATCGGCTCATCTTTTGGAAAAGATACATTCCGCAAAAGAATTCGGAATCGATCTTTCCGGCGCAAAACCGGATTTTCCTTCCATCATCGCACGTTCTCGAAAGGTCGCGGACACGATGGCCAACGGCGTTGAATTTCTTTTAAACAAAAATAAGATCGCCCGCAAAAAAGGAACCGCAGTATTCAAAGATTCGAATACGATTTGGCTTCCCGATACTTCCAAAGAAGAAATCACTTCCAAATATTTTATCATAGCGACCGGAGCGCGCGCACGAGAACTTCCTGGTTTGCCTTTCGACGGACAAACGGTTCTTTCTTCCAAAACCGCGATGATTCAGGAAAAAATTCCGGAGTCTCTTTTGATCGTAGGAGCGGGCGCGATCGGAGTGGAGTTCGCCGATTTTTACGCCGCGATGGGCACCAAAGTAACGTTAGTCGAAATGCTTGATCAGATTCTCCCCGTGGAAGATAAAGAGATCTCCACATTCTTAGAAAGATCGTTTGCAAAAAGAGGAATCCGAGTTCTTACAGCGGTGGGAGTTTCCGAACCCAAAATAGAAAATGGAAAAGTAAAGGTTCTGCTCAAGGGAAAAAATCTTCCGGAAACGGGAGAATCTTTCGAAGCCGAAAAAATTCTCGTGTCCATCGGACTTGTTCCGAACACGGACGCGATGAACTTGGAAGAGATAGGAATTTTTTTCCAAAAAGGTTTTATAAAAACGGATACAAAATACAAAACGAGCGTCCCTCATATCTACGCGATCGGTGATTGCAACGGCCCTCCTCTTCTCGCGCACGTAGCTTCCATGGAAGGAATCAAAGCCGCGGAAGCGATTTCGATTCACGCGGGAAACCCGCATCATCTCAGTTATATTCCGATCGATTACAATGCGATTCCGGGTTGTACCTATTGTCATCCCGAAGTCGCCTCCATCGGTCTTACCGAAAAAAAAGCGACTGACATGGGTTATACGATCAGCGTCGGAAAGTTTCCGTTCATCGCGAGCGGAAGAGCGCAGGCGATGGGAGACGCGGGCGGTTTTACGAAAGTAGTCATCGATAAATCTTCGGGTGAAATTTTAGGTGCACATTTGGTCGGTCCGGGTGTAACGGAACTTTTACCCGCGGTCGCTCTGGGAATCACTCAGGAATTGACCGCAAAGGAAATCGCATCCACGATCTTCGCGCATCCAACACTTTCAGAAACCGTAATGGAATCTTTCGGAGCTTCGCTCGGAGAAGCGATCAATCTCTAAGAATGGAACTTGCGATTAGGTTGCGGAACCGTTCGCAAGATTTCCGGTCAGGAGAATATCAGTCTTATCGACGAGAAACTCCGGCGGAAGTTTGGAACTGAGGGAAAGTAAGGAAGTATCTATATCGTGAAATTTACCGCTCTTTTCATCAAAGAAATGATAGTGGTCCACGATATTGCTGTCGTATACGGACTTGCCCAGGCAGGAGAATTTGAATTCGCGGAGAAGCCCGGCGGAAACAAGGATGTTTAACGTGTTGTAGACGGTGGCCAAACTCATTTTGAAGGACCGGCTATCGACCCATTCTTTGACCTCTTCCGCAGTGGGATGATCCGCCTCGCAAAGAACGTACTGACAGATCGAAATTCTCTGCATGGTGGGTTGAATAGAAACGGACTTCAATCTCTGTTCGATTTCGATCGGAGTAAGACAGACTTTTTTTGCAAACAACGCTTCCATACTTCTTAGAATTCCTATCGGGAAACCCTTCTATCCATAAGACTTCCTCAAGCCGAATTTTCGCACAATTTTATTCGAGGAGTTCTCAGGAAACCATCTCTTTCTTGAAAAATTCTGCAATCTAAAAAAGTTCGCAAAATACAATGTCATAACGCGGGAAAAAAAAGCCCGAGAAAGTCTTTTTACTTTAACTCTTTCTTCCAAGTCCCGAGAATGTCTAAAAATTCTTCAGACGATACGAGCAATGAAACAAAAACTAACATCCGTCCTTCTGGCGATCCTTCTGATCTTACCGGCGACCGCACTTTTAGCGGACGAACCGGCGGGGGAAACACAAAGTCCGGTTCAGACTACCGAGGCACATGATTCTTCTCATACGGAAGAAGCTTCTTCCGGCCATCACGAAGTCGCCGGCGAAGACCTTCCGTATTGGAGCGTAATTCCGTTCGTTCTTATGCTTTTGAGCATCGCACTTTTACCGATCGTTTCGCATACGACCTCTCATTGGTGGGAAAGCAACACGAACAAACTGATTCTCGCGCTCGCGTTGGGAGCGATTTCGTTTATCATTTTGGTTCTTCACGGCTGGTTCGGTAAGATCGTTCACACACTCGTTTTCGAGTATGTTCCGTTTATCATCCTTCTCGGTTCGCTCTTCTACATCTCGGGCGGAATCCGTTTGAAAGGCGATATTGAAGCGACTCCGTTAAACAACACGATCTTCCTCATCATCGGAACCTTTCTCGCTTCGTTTATCGGAACGACCGGAGCTTCCATGCTTTTGATTCGCCCGATTCTAAAAACGAACTCGGAAAGAAAACACGTGGTTCACACGGTGATCTTCTTTATCTTTTTGGTTTCCAACATCGGCGGTTCCTTAACTCCTCTCGGAGATCCTCCTTTGTTTCTCGGTTATCTGATCGGAGTTCCGTTTACCTGGACGTTTAAACTTTTACCGGAGTTGCTCGTTGCGGGAATTCTACTTTTGGTCGCTTACTTCATTTGGGATACGATCGCGTATAAAAAGGAAACCGTTAAGGATATCAAAAAGGATCACGTTCATCGCGAAAAGATCAGTCTCGAAGGTCAGGTGAATTTCATCTGGTTGCTCGGGATCGTTTTGTCCGTAGCTTTCTTAAATCAAAACTACATTCCTGCGATCGCCGAAAATCCGTATCTCGCGTTCATTCGGGAAGGGGTTCTAGTGGGACTGATTGTTCTTTCCAAATTGACTACGAAAGGTCACGTAAGAGAACACAACAAGTTCACCTTACATCCGATCCAAGAGGTTGCGTATCTGTTCATCGGAATTTTCATCACGATGATTCCTGCTTTGATTCTTTTGGAACACCACGGAAAAGAATTGGGTGTAACGGAAACCTGGCAGTTCTTCTGGGTAACTGGATTGTTCTCCGGAGTTCTCGACAACGCTCCGACGTATCTTACGTTCCTATCCTTAGCGAAAGGAACCTTGGGAATGACGGACGTCGCGCAGATTCTTGCGGATGCTCACGCGGAAAACATTTTGAAAGCGATTTCAGTGGGGGCCGTGTTTATGGGAGCTCTGACTTATATCGGAAACGCACCGAACTTTATGGTGAAATCGGTTGCGGAAGAGAATCAGATCAAAATGCCGAGTTTCGGCGGATACGTTCTTTATTCTTTTGCAATCTTGATTCCGACTTTCATTTTGTTGACTTTCATATTCTTCCGTTAAGAAGAACATCGCCTCTCTTCGAAAGAAGGGAGGCGTTTTACTTTCCGCTTCGCACCGCCCTTCTCGACTTTTAAACCGAACGAATTCTTTCTCGAAGTTTGGAAAACGAACTCACAAAATCTATGTTAGACGATCTAAAAAGATCCTCCGTTTTTTCTTCGTGCGCCATTCCTAAAAAAAGAAGACCCGCTTTCTCCGAAGCGATTTTGTCTCCGATCGTATCTCCGACGTAAAGAATGGAAGAAGGATCCAGATTCATTCGTTTTGTAGTTTCCAAAATCGGTAAAAAAACTTCGGGGTTGGGCTTGTGAACCTTTGTATCTTCGGCGGTTTGAACCGCAAAAAAAGAATCCTTCGAAAACTCCATGGATTCGATTTCTTTCAAAACCCTTCTTCCGCTCGAAGAGGATAAGATTCCCAAAGGAAGAATGGAACCGTGTTCCAGAATGAACTCGTTCACGCCGTCGAACACAAGATTCGGATCCCGTTCGCAGAACGTATTATACGATTCCCAGAGAGATTCCAAATCCAGAGAATATTCTCCGTAGACCTTTCTTAAAAAATCGTCTCCGGGCAAACCCCAGGCTTCGTCGATCCTTACGTCCTTCAATTCGAAATTAAATTTCTCTAATGCAAGAGACTTTAAGGTTTTGTAACGTACCTTTCGAGTTTGGACCAGTGTGTCGTCGTAATCAAAAATGATCGCTTTAATTTTCAAAAAGAATCCCAATCCGTTTTCATTGATTCTTTTCGACGTTTCAACGAATGCGACTATTTTTTTTCATCTTCGGGCGGAAGAAAGATCACCGAATCGATCTTTTTGCCCTGATCGGTTTCGACGTAATTCACTTCTATCTTTCTTTCGGTCGCGGGTCGATACATGATTAAGGAAGAGATCATATCGTATACGGTTAAAGAATAATCGATCGCTGTGACCACCGCTTGAAAAACAAGAAACCTAGACTTAGTGACGGGTTTGACTTCCCTTTCCTTACTCGCGGCCATCCACTTATAAATACGAGCCGAACGATTGACTCCTTTGAGATATTCAAGATCGATCTTTGCCTCGGGAAGAACCGCCTCGGTTTGACGAAAAGAAACCTTAACCGGAATTTTCTTTTCCCTCGATTCTTTGAGCGCCCCGGAAAGTTGTAAGTCGAACGTATCGTCGTCCAGATATTCTATTTCGTTACAACTTGCAAATACCGTGTTGCAGATATCTCCATACTTACGATGAACGAAATAAACGAGAAAGATGTTTAGGTTTTCCGGATGATACAAAACCTTTGCGTGATAATCGGAGGTTCTTCTGTAATAGACTTTCTTATAAATTCTTTTGACCACGTCCCAACCGACGGAACCCACGTCCTTTAAAAAAGGAGGATCCGGAAGTTGAAACGCGCGGATCGCAATGTGCAGTTTTTCGATAGCGACCTTACCGTCTCGTTTTGAAATTTCTTCGAGTACGGTTCTGATATCGTCGAGATCGTCGGAATCGATCTTTCGGGGAGAATTGGAAGTATCGATCAAAATCTTTCCCGCGTTCTCGGACATGAGATCGGAAATCTTGGATCGAACTCCTTCCCCGAGAATGTCTTCAAGCTTCAGAGTGATGCAGTCGTTCGGATGACAGGAAATTTGTTCCGCGTAAACGGACTCGGAAGGATCCGGCGGCGGAGAATAGGAAATACTTTCGGCGAAAGTCCAAGAAACTCCGAGAACAACGATGGAAAAAGAAAAAACGAAATGGAATAATACGGTTCTGGGAAAAACGAATCGAATCGAAAAAGGAAAACGTTTCGAGAAAACAAAAAGTTTCTTCATTCTTTGCGGGTCCTAAAAG
This sequence comes from Leptospira barantonii, assembly GCF_002811925.1. Taxonomy (NCBI): domain Bacteria; kingdom Pseudomonadati; phylum Spirochaetota; class Leptospiria; order Leptospirales; family Leptospiraceae; genus Leptospira; species Leptospira barantonii. The sequence goes on along the minus strand of NZ_NPDS01000009.1, from coordinate 146,830 downwards.
GAATTATCCGAAGGATTCTTCCCTGCAGACAGAGAATGAAAAGATCTTTTTTTAAGACTTAGTTGATTTCGTCTCTGTAATCCATCACGAGATACATCAGGGTTTCCTGATCGGTCGGATTGGAATACTCGTGCGGAATATCGGCGCGAAAAAAAACGGAATCTTTCGGTTCCAGTTCCACGACCTTTTCTCCGACACGAAGACGAAGTTTACCGGAAACGACTACGATGTTTTCCGTGGTTCCGGATTGATGGGATTCGGCGACTTCGATCCCGCCCGGTTTTAAAATGAGTTCGTAAAATTCGGTTTTGCGGTTTCCGTTATAAGGGAAAAGAGCGCGGCTTGAGAAGACTTTCGAACTGGAAAACAAAACCTTTGTGTTTTCCGCTTTCATCACGATTATGCCTTCGGTGCCTTTTTCTTTTAAGAGTTCACTGAAAGGAACGTTCAATCCGTTTGCGATTTTCCAAAGCACGGAAATCGTCGGAACGCTCTTTCCCTGCTCGATTTGTGAAAGCATCGCTCGGCTGACCCCGCATCGGGACGCCAGTTTATCCAGGGAAAACCCTTTTGTATGGCGAATGAGTTTGAGATTTTCTTTAACGACTTCTGTGATATGTTCGCTGGAGGGAGATTCTTTCCCTGCTTCCAATTCATCCATAGCTGGGTTCATTACACTTTTTTTGTCTAATATAGCAGAATTCTGTCAATCTAAAACTCCCACTGTGAAAAAAATAGACTTGAAATAATAATCATGATTATTATAATTACATTTATAATATCAAAAGGAAAAAAGAAAATGAAACGCATACAACACGAAGAAACAACCCAAGCCAACCCTGCAAAACTTTGGAAAGTTTACCAAGACGTCTCGAACTGGAAAACATGGGATCACGAGGTGGAAGATTCTTTCTTAGAGGGAGAATTCAAAGTCGGTAGTAAGGGAATGCTGAAGCCGAAGGGTGGTCCGAAAACTTGGTTTAAACTGACCGAGGTTCGTGAAAAAGAATTCTTTTCCGACCTGACCAATCTGCCTCTTTGCAAGTTGGAATTCAGACACGAAATTCTTCCCTTAAATAGCGGAAGCAAGTTCATCCACACGGTGACATTTACCGGTCCTCTTTCTTTTTTATTTTCCAGAGTGATCGGAAATAAAATCCGAGAAGAACTTCCGGGTGCGATGAAAAATCTCGCGAAACTCGCCGAGGCCGCCTAATTCAGATTAGGCGCTTCCCCTAGTTCATCATCGAACGACGAAGTCTATTGTTTGGAAGCGACCGCGTTTGCGTTTCGAGTGGATTCTCCCCCGAGGCTCGGAACGACTGCGGTCCAAGTGGATGGTAAACCGTTTGTGGAATACGCAAAGAAGTTGGAAGTTCCGGTGACCACATAACGATCCAGTGCGACGTTGTAGGCCGCGCCCAACAAATTTTTGGACGAACAACCGCTGATCACACTTCCACTCGAAGGATGCCAAACGTTCAAACCGAACTGATAGTAATCCATGGAACAGGAATTTCCGAACAATAAGATTCGATCCTTACCTTCGACCGCGATACTCGCGTGAACCTGAATGGCGGTCTGGGACGCGCTCACCGAGGAAGAATCCAATGTCGCCGACGAAAAAATCTTAACGATCGCCGAAGTGGGATTCGCGTAATCGTTGTCTCCGTATGCCAGAATCTGTCCGGACTTCAAGGCCATCACTTGATTGTTGGAGCTACTCATCGAAAGGTTGACGGGCGTATCCGTCAAAGAGGGAAGTTCAAGCGTTGCAAATTCATAATTAACGCTATGAACCCCGCTGAAATAAACCTTCGAATCCGCCGCGTTATACGAAACCGTATTATAATAATCCGCTAATATATAAGTGGAACCGTCCGTCACTCCCGAATACTGCCAATTGATTCCGTCCGAAGAACGTTGTCCGAAATAATCGTATCCGGTCCCGCCGGCGTTATGACCTCCGATGGCCCAAAACTGATTCGCTCCAAACCCTACTCCATACAAAGCCTTGATGGTAGGAACGGAATTCACAAGAGCGGGAGCACATGCGCGTAAACTCCAAGTCGCCGCATCGTCCTGACTCGACCAAATCCCGCAACTATTCGGAGCATCCAAGGTTCCCACCGCAATCCAAGTTCCGTTCCCATAAACGATTCCTCGTATGGAACCTCCTGTGTTGCATCCCGGAAACCGAGTAGAACTGTATTTCCAAGAAACTCCGTCGTCGGAAAGCCAAGAAGAACAGTTCTCACCGACTGCAACAAACTGCGTTCCGGTCACACCTCCAGAGTTTACGGGTGTATGACTTACGCTCCAGCTGATCTGCCCTAAAAGAGCCAATGGATTGGAAGCATCCACGCTGAACTTATCGGCCTCGGCACATTGAGTTAGAAATCCGAAAAAGAGTAAGAAGGAAGAATATCTGACGTTCACTTGACTCTCCGATAAACCGGAAACGTAGATCGACAGTATCTCGTTTTTCGAATTCGTTTAACAAAACGATCCGTCCCGGTTTATATATCCTATAACAAACGAGGGGATCTGACAGACATCAAAATCGAAACATTCGGAACCAACGTCATACGAAACGGAACAAACAGAATCGAAAGATACGAAAAAAAATCTTATTGTGTAGCGATTCCTAATATACCCGGACCCGGAGATCCGGCAACGGTTTGAGTGACTACGGTCCAATCGGAGGGAAGACCGGTTGTGGAATAACCGAAAGCGGTAGGAACGGTTCCAGTCACCTTCGCGCCGGCGACATAGAGGTCTAACGTGGAATTATACGAAAGGGACATCCAATCCAAACCGGAACATCCAGTCATATTGGGAGCCGCACCGGAATGCCAAACCTGAGCGGTCAGACCGTAGTAATCCATCTTACATTGATTCCCAAGAACGACGATCTTATCCTTTCCTTCCACTGCGATATTGATATGACTTCCCACTCCCGTGTTTGCGGAGGCGGTACTTCCCAGAGTTGTGATCGGAGTTCCGATCTTCACGATTCCAACCGTGGGGTTTGTGTAGTTGTCGTCCCCGTATAAAAGAATCTTTCCGGACTTGAGCGCAAGAACCCCGTAACTGGAAGAAGGCATGTTTACCGAAACGGAACTTTGAGCCAAAGCGGGAACCGTAAGCTTCACGACTTCCGGGTTCACGTTGTGAATTCCGCTGAAATAGATCTCCGACGAAACGCTGTTATACGAAGAAGAATAAAGATAATCCGTACCGATATACGTGGAACCGTCCGTAAGAGAAAGATACTGCCAAGTCGATCCGTCGCTTGAAATCTGACCGAAAAATCCCACACCCGTTGTGGAATAGTTATGCGGCCCGCCCGCGATAAAATTCGTACCGCCGTATACGATCGTATTCAAGTTGTGAAGCGCGGAAGTTCCGTTCGGCGGGGAAGGATTGGGTGCGCAGGAAGAAGCGGTCCAAATGTCCGCGTCCTTGCTGGACCAAATTCCACAACCGCCGTTCGCGTTCAACGCGCCGACCGCAACCCAGGTTCCGTTTCCGAAAGCGATCGAATTGACGGAACCGTCCGTACAACCTGAGAATTTAGAATTGCTGTATGTCCAAGTTTTGCCGTCCTTGCTTGTCCAAGAGGAACATTTTTCTCCCACGGCAACAAAATGAATCGTATTCGAGGTGGAAGGAACGGAATTCACGCTCCAAACGATCTGGACCAAAAGAGCCAAAGGATTCGAGGTATCCAGACTGAATTTATCGGCCGCGGCACAAGAGGATAACAACCAGAGAGCTGAAAACAAAATGGAAATATCTTTTTTCATAATGGTCTCTTTATAATATAACCCATTTCAAAAATTCTTTTTTCAGAAAAAAGAATAAACCGAACTCCACCCGCAAATTTTAGCCGTTCCAATTCGGAATCCATGCCAAAGATACAGAGATCCGGTCTTGAAAATCGTAAACTCGGCGTACATTCCAACTTTACAATCGGGGATTAAAAAATAGAATGAAACCTAGCCCGAGTAAAAGGCAATGAAACCGAAATCCATATTCAAAGAATCCCAGGCGGAAGAAAGCACAGGATTTCTCTTTTGGCAGATCACGAATCTCTGGCAAAAGAGAATTCGAGAAAACCTATTGGCCCTGGACCTAACACACGTTCAATTTGTGTTGTTGGCGAGCCTCGCTTGGTTCGAAGAAGCTTCCCAAAAGGCGACTCAGGTTCGTCTCGCGGAACACGCAAAAACCGACGTGATGATGACCTCCAAAGTATTGAGAAGTCTCGAAGCCAAAAAACTTCTCACAAGACAACCCGATCCCGAAGATTCGAGGGCGAACTGTCTCTTTCTAACCTCGGAAGGAAAAGAACTCGTGGGTAAGGCCGTTCATATCGTTGAATCCACGGACAAACTTTTTTTCTCCATTCTTCAGGACGAAAAAAATTTCAGAAGCTCGCTTTTGGATCTAAGACAGAAGAATGCCTGAAGAACATTCGAATATTAAAATATTCTACGAAACTGATTCTTATCTGATCGCGGAAAAACCTCCCGGAATTCCGGTGCACGCGACCAAGGATTCCAAACGGGAGAATTTCACGGATCGTCTTCAAAAACAACTTTCCCTCGAATATCTAAGAACCGTAAACCGTTTGGATTTGGACACGAGCGGTCTCGTTTTTTTCTGCAAAAACCCAGATAAAAACAAGGAGGCCGACACGATCCTCAAGGCGTCCGAAAAAATTTATCTCTGCGTATGTTCCGGCATAGTCGAGGAAAAACACTTTACGGAAATCTGTTATATCAAGGATGGAAATAAAAAAGTTCGAAAGGTTTTTTCGGGTGGGGACAAGGCGATAACGGAATTCATCACGCTCAAGAGCGAAAAAAAGGAAGGATATTCCGTTCTTCTCGCAAAACTTCATACGGGACGAAGACATCAGATTCGATTTCACCTAAGCGAAAAAGGCCATCCGATTCTGGGAGATACTGTCTACGGAATTTCCGCCGAAACAAAACGAACACCTCACGCGAAACGTTCCCTCTTACACGCGTTAGGGATTTCTTTTCAAAGTGAAGACGGAAAACAGGAAAGAATTTTTTGCCCTCCCCCATCCGACTTTCAAAAATTTATGAGCGGGGTCGTATTGGATTCTTCCGTTTTTTCTCGATTCCCCATAAAATAGAAAGACAAGGAACGGCACTTAAGAGATGGTTTCTTCCCGACGGGAGACACCTATGGAGAATCATTACGCATTGATCATCGGAACGAGCGGAGTCGCAGGACAAAGCGCGGTTCACGCAATCCGGGAATACGCAAAATCCAAAAACGAAACTTGGAAGATAGTTGCAACTACGAGCAAAAATTCTCCCTTGCAGGAAGCGGATCTTACAATCACCGAAATCAATTTGGACGAACCCGATCGTTCGCTTTCCCGTCTTTACGAAGAACTTGCAAAAAACGGAATATCAAAACTCGATCTTTTCGTTTATACTCCCGCGAGGGGAAATCTGGGTTATCCCGTTTCGGAAACGCCGGAACAGGACGTCAAAGACGCATTGAAGTTCTGTGTGGATCCGATGATCGCAGTCGAAGAAAAATTAAAACCCGTTTTGACCGTGGGTTATTCCGCGTATTATTACAGACCTCATCTTCAACCGTTCTACGGTTCCCTTGCTTTTGTTAAAAAGAAAATGGAAGAATGGGCTTTAGAAAAACCGAATCAAAGAAAGATCATCCGCGCCGGTTCTTTTTTCAGCCAGAGCGTTCGAGGCATTACGATCATTCTGCAAAGAATGGGAAAAAAATCCCAGGACAAGGATCTACAGAACCTTTTGAAACTTCAAAAAGAATCGGGTTTGAGTTTTCCGGATTTCTTTTTGGAATACGTCGCCAAACAGGAAGAATCCTCTTTTAAGGATCGATTCCCGGGAATTCCATTTCGTCTAACGTCTGCAGACGATCTCAAGGACGCTTTAGTCCGAATCTTACACGGAGAATCGGCCCCGATCGTATCTCTTGTAGGCGCTTGGACTTGGACGGAGACTTCGCTTCCGGAAATGCCCGAGTATTTGAAGAAGTTTTGATGTTTAGAGCGAGAAAAATTTTGTATCCGCAGAAAAACCGGAAGTAATGAAAAGAATTCGAATGAACGGAAACACAAAAAAGAGATCGGAACTAAAGTTCTTAGATAAAAAATCGATAGCATTCTTATGAATCGAATTTCAAGTTACAGCTTCTCTTTGTTTTTCTTTTTATTTTTCGTCGTTCTCGAAATTGCCGCTCAAGAGGATCCGAGCAATCCCTCCTTAAGTCAGGAAGAAAGAAATCGAATCATAGCAAAACAAGAAGATCGTTGGGAAATATCCAAATCTTCTTCGAACGTAAGTTCGTTAGGCTTTTCGATTTTAAAACCCTTTTTCGGATCCTTTCTTTCCTATCGGGAAACTACTTTAGACGCGGGCGACTTAAGACTCAAAATTCCCGCAGGAGCTTTCTCTGATTCTCAAAAAGTGGAAGTAAGGATTACGATTCTAAGAAATCATGCGGATTTTCTCTTTGCGGGAATTCCCACGCAGATTGGCTCCAATCTTCTTTTGGAATCAACCGGTATGTTTTATCTCGCTTTTTATGACGATGAAGGTAAACGAATCGAACCTAAAAAATCTTTGACCGTGGAAGTTCAACCCCTGGCGAACCCGACAGATTCGAACGTATATCGTTTTTCAAAAGGAAGTTGGGACTTAGTTTCTACCGATAAGAATACGACTCAATCAAACAATACAACTGCAGACGCATTTGAATCGGAATTTCCGTTTCAAATTTATTCTAAAATTCAAGCCTCAGGCTGGTGGAATTTCGATAAACCCCAACCGGAGTTCACTTGTCTGGAAGGAAAAGTGGACGCAAAGAATAGGCAGAACTTTTCGGTTCAGGCAATCGGACTCGATTACTATGGAACGAGTTATGCGAACGTAACTGCGAACGGAAATTTTAGAATCAACGTTTTAAAAGATAAAAAAGTGAAACTGATAATCACTAACTTTTCCAACGTAAAAGCAGGTTCCAAACAAATCGGTTTTTTACCGGCGATTCAAACACAAAATAAAACCGCGTTCTCCTCAAAACTCTCGGATCCTTGTCAAAGGATTTCGGACATTTCCCCGTTTCCGATCTCCGAATCCGTCTTTAACGATCGATCGACATTCTTAAAGACAATTGATATGCCGGATTTATAATATTCTAATGGATCTTTTATTTTTGACCCGGAAAACCTTTCGAAGAAGTTTTTGGACCGCCTTTTCCGAACGATTTTGAATTCGGTTTTTTACGATCCTTCGAGAAAGGTTTCGTCGATTTTTTCTCTTCCTTAGGATGAGATTTTGACTGCGATTTTCCCTTTCTTTGCGAAATCACGATCACCGGATTTCCTTTCGGAAGACTATCCGCGATTTTCAAAAGTTCGCCGACCCTTCCGCGAAATTGAAATTCGGATTCGAGAGTCAAATCCAAACAAAGAAAGATCTGTCTTTCCTCTCCGCTTTCCTTTAAAACGAAATCGAGATCGTGAAGAACCGCCTTATAACGATACGGCGTTTCGTAAAACACGATCGTATGACCCGGTTTCAGATAACGTTCCAATTCCTTTTTGCGATCCGCGGATTCTCTCGAAAGAAAACCGCAGAACGTAAACGGAGAAATCTTAAAACCGGAAATACTCAATGCGGCTCCAAACGCGATCGCACCGGGAGCGCTGTACACGCGCCCTCCCCGTCTTAAAACTTCTTGGACGAGTTCGCGACCCGGATCTTCGATGCCGGGAGTTCCCGCATCGGAAACTAAAACCGTAAGATTCGAATTCATCACGGTTTCACCGAGACTTACGATTTCTTCGAAGGTGGTATGTTCGTTGCAAAGTAGAAATTCTTTGGAAATGGAAAGAGATTTGAGAAGAGTGGAAGTCGTTCTGGATTCTTCCCCGATTACGATATCGGCACTTTTTAAAAGTTCCATAGCTCTTACGGTCAAGTCTCCGGGATTTCCCAGGGAAACCGACACCACAACGAGCGTTCCTTTTTCGTAAGGTTTCATATTTTAGAATATTATAAAATTAGAAAGTTTATCTAAACGGAAACACGATCCAAAACGGCCCATTCTCCGATCGCCTGAATCCGGGTCGACTTCGGAGGAACCACACCCTTACCCCGATCCAAAAAGATTCCAGCGCCGCTCGCCGATTCCAGCAAAGGAAAATCGTTGATCGAATCCCCGAACGCAAGATCGGCAAACGCTCCAGTCGCGTTCTTGAGTCTTTCGACCTTTCCCTTTCCGTATGTGAACGGTTCTACGATTTTTGAGGAATGAATTCCATTCTCGATCGAAAGATTCATGCCCAATACACGATCTTCCGGAATTCCGAACAATGGAGAAACGGATTGAATGATTTCTTGCGGAGAAGCGGTCACGATCCAAACATCCCAGCCGCTTAAAAGAAGATGGTCCACGAGTTCCTTCATCGGCTTGTAAATTTTTACGGAATGAGAACCCGGATCGGACGCGTGATCGTTCCAAACTCGTTTGGAAATTTTTTTCAATTCTTCCGGAGAATGCCCCGAAAAAATCCAGGAACTCCAACGGTAAGAAGCCTCAAGCCCCGACTTGGATTGGATCGATTCGTATTCGGAAAGAACCAGAGAACGAAATCGGGAAGAATCTCGAAAGCGAGTAGCGAGGATCTCTTCCACATTCTCCTTTGCAAAAAAAGAAGAGATATCTTGTTTGAAAGCGGGAACTCCTTCCGAAAGAAAAAGTTCCATCACAGCCTCGCCGAAATCGTTTCTTACAAGTGTATTATCAAAATCGAATGCGGCTTTCCCGGGTGAAGTCCGGGAAAGAATTTCATAGACGGGCGGATTCCAAAAATCCCGCGTGATCGACACTTATTGTTCGATTGTCTCCCGGGCGATCGCCACACGAGCCTCGGAAGAAGATTGAAAAACGGGAAGATAGTGTTCCGGATTTAATACGACATTCTGATAACGAACTTCGAAGTGCAAATGAGGACCGGTCGTATGCCCCGTGTTTCCGGAAAGTGCGATGATCTGTCCCTTCTTCACCTTATCCCCTTCCTTTACATATAGAAGAGAATTGTGAGCGTAAAGAGTATTGATCCCGTTGATTCCCGGATGGGAAAGAAGCACCTTGTTTCCGTAACCGCCGTCTTTTTTGGATTCCAAAACGACTCCGTCCGCGGCCGCGATCACGATCGAACCGGTAGGACAAGCGATGTCCACACCGGAATGCATCGCGTTCCATCTTCTTCCCAAACGGGAAGTCACGAAAGAATGTTTAAAGCTGATCGGCCAGATGAATTCTCTTTGATCGGTACGAAGAATTTCGCGTCCCTTGTCTTCGAGAAGAAGGCTTCGTGTAAAATTATCGTTATAAGGGAAGAATACGGGTTCGTTTACGGGAATTCTTTCGTTGTCCGGAATTCCGTTCACCCTTTTGATTTCGTGTTCGGTGGTTCCAAAGTTATGAACGAGGTCGCCCACGGATTCCTTAACGCGGTTCGGAACGATCCAGATTCCTTCCAGACCTCTGTAAGTCTGAAGATATTGATTATCGAGTTTGATTTCTTCGAGATTGGTATTGGCAAAGGACTTTATGCTGAAAAAGAGCCCGAGAACAGTCAATGCCGCCAGAATGTAGCCAGTTTTTCTTTTCATATCGTTTATTCCAAAATATGTCGCCAACAAAAACCCCGGAATCCGAGACCTAAATTGAACGTCGGCAACGGAAAACAACTTCTGAAGTCAGTCTTCTCGTTTCGGGATTCCATTCAAGGATTTTTCGACGGAATTCCCAAAGTTAAAATCGAAGATATAGGAAGATTTAGAGTCGTTTTTGTTTATTTTAGAAGCAATTCTATGATTTTTATTCTTTTAAGCGATTTTTTGCGTCCTCGGGGATTACAAGCCGAGACTATTGAGAATGGATTCTTATTTGATCTTGTGGTAGTTCCTACATTTTCCGAAGACAGAGCTTACCTTGAGTCGATCGTGTATGAGTTCCCACATTCTCGGGAAAAAACTTTTTGCACCGCAACAAGAGCGAGTCGTACGTTCTGTTTTTATTCTTCCAAGAACCTGGATTTTAAACTTGGATCGGGCATACGACACGCTTCCAGACGACCGAACCATCGATAACGGTTTCTTGCGATCCAATCATAGATAAAATCGCGAATCATACTCGGGACCCAACGAAAGAAAGGAAGAATTCTCCAGGGAAACGAAAGATGAGCGCAGATTTTCAAAACCGCGTTCGACTTTTGATGGAGAATTCCGTTCTCCAAAAACAAAACAGAGTTTGGCGCTTCCCCCGGTTCCGTTTTTTTCCCGAGAATCCGCGCCGCGGCTTCCGATTGAAGACTCGCAAACTTCAGATTTTTACGAGCGTTCGCATCGATGAAGAATAAAACGGCCGCATTACAAAGATTGCATACTCCGTCAAAGAACACGATCGGATATTCGGGGATGTCGCCGGTGGAAGGTTCCATTCTATTCTTAGACTCAATGTTTTCGACGAACGATCCATTTGCCGTTCTCGATCATCACAATCTCTTATCGTTTGAACGGAAGAAGAGCGGACTTCAACTTTCCATACCAAGGCCCGTTCTTTTTTAGAAAGACGGCAGGAACGCCTAACGGAGCTTCTACGTCGACCTCGCTTTTACCGATGAAAGTTTTTCCGGTCCAAAGATGTTCCCATTCTCCTTCGGGAAGATAACCGGAAACGGAGGATTCTCCCTTTTCCAAAACGGGAAGAACCAAAAGATCCTCTCCGAGTAAAAACTCCCTTTGGATAGAATGAGTTTGATCGTCGTTTGCATAGTGTAGATACAACGGACGAACAACCGGAAGTCCGGTCTTCGACGCTTCTTTCACAAGAGATTTGAGATAATCTTTCAATGCGAAGTGCATCTTCGCGTATCTCGCAAACTCTTTTACGGTTTCTTCGTCCGAATACGGTTGATGATTTTTTTCGGGACGATTTCCTTCGTGTGTTCGAAAGACCGGACTGAATACGTTCAATTCCGCCCAACGTAAAAAAAGTTCTTTGGAACGATGATAGTTTCGAATCGGATTGTTGATCGTTGTGTATCCGCCGATGTCGCTGTGATTGAGCGAGATTCCGCTTAAGCCACCGGATAAAAGTCCGGTCACTGCGGATACGATTCCGTCGTGTTCTCCCCAACTCACCATCTGATCCCCTTCCCAAAAGAGAGTGGAATGTTTCATAGATCCGCTAAAACCGGATCTTGTAAAGAATACGACCTTTCCTTCTTTACCCGCTTTGCGGATCGCCTCGCGGTTGATTCTCGCCCATTCCGCGGGATACACGTTATGGTAAACCTCTGCGGAAATTCCGGAATGAAGTTTTGCGTCGAGAGGAAGCCATTCTCCGAAATCGGCCATCCATCCGGAAAGACCGACATCGATCATATTTTTTTGAATCACGATTTGAATCCACTTCACGGCTTCCGGATTCGTAAGATCCAAAAGAACGGCGGGAAATCCCACTGTTTGAATTTCGTAATCCTTTCCGTTCTTATCCTTTACGAGATACCCTTTTTGAACGGCTTCCGCATACAGAGGTCCTTCCGTAGCCAAAAACGGATTCAAATATCCTAATACATGAATTCCTTTTGCGTTTAGATCGGCGCAGAATTTTTTGAAGTCCGGATACGAAGTTTCATCCGCGATCCATCTCCACCAAAGTTGAGAACCGAAAGTTGTCTTTCTTCTTCCCGCCCAATCCTGAATCCAAAGCGCCGTGATCGGATTCCCTTCCTTCTTTGCGGATTCGATATGTTTGAGAACGGTTTCCTTTCCGCCTTGTATTCCGAGCCAGGTTCCATAAGCCCAATCCGGAAGTTCGGGAGCCCTTCCCGTCATTTCGGTAAATTTCTGAACGAGACGCACGGGGGAAGAATCCTTCCAAATTCTTCCTTGAAGACCGTTCTCACGAAATTCGATCGTGATCGTATCGGATTCGGAAAAATCAAACTTAGAATACGACGAATTTTCAAAATACACCGATCTGTTTTTGGAAGTTAGAAAAAACGGAATCGGAGCGTATGTGGAATATTCGTTTCCACCCGCGCCCGCGGTAAGGTTCGCACCCGCAGTGATCGGTTGATCCCCTCTTCCGATTCCTTGCTCTTCGCTTAACAAAAACGGGGTTTCTCCTTTTAGATTCAGATGACTGAATTGTTCTCCGAGTCCGAAAATATTTTCGGTTTCATCCGAACCGATTCTTAGATAGGTGCGATTTAGGGAAGAATCCTCGATCTTGATTTTAAACTCGAGGGAGGTTTCGTCTAACGGACGAAATACGATCTCGTAGGCCGAGGCGCAGTTCTTTCCTTCCAATCTTCCGAGGATCTTCAGATCGGTCGTCGAAGGAAGAATTTTTTCTATACTCTGAGAATCGCAAGAAGCTGAGATTTCATCTTGGATGTGGAAGGTCGCAAACTTGGATTTTACTTTTTGTTCTCCCTTGCCTGCGGATAAAAACGGTTTTGTTAGGGAAAGTTCAAGAAAACTTCCCGCGGAAGAACGGATCTCTAAAACATTCTCCCTTTGAATCGATCGATATCCTTTTCCAAAGGAGAATTCTTTTTCAACGGGAAGAGAGATTTTTGTGTAACTGGAAAAAGGGCCGGAACACGCGAAGATTCCCAAGGATAAGAAAATCGAAACAACCCATCGTAAGAACATTCAGTTCTCCTTATAAAACGAATAGATACCGAATTACAAGGTTCCTCTGAAAAAGCCAGTTCTTATTATCGAGGAAAGAGAAAGTTTCCGAAGTCAAACGTTCCGAAGAACGTTTGTTCAGACTTTGTTCGAAGTGATTTTTGAGTTCTTCTTTGAAGATAGAGAAGAATTTATTTGCGATCCACGCCGCCGACTCGAGGAGCCGCGCCGCCCGCACCCGTTTGTCCGTAAACGGAAACCGCTTGTTTCGGAAGACTGGATCTTCTCCATTCAAACCAAGAACCTTGGTATGTATGAACGTCCAGATATCCGACTTCTTTTAACATCAAAGCCAAAAGAGAGGATCGTGCACCGTTGTAATCGTAGATCACGGTGGTTCTTTCCGGCATAAACGGAAAGGATCTCAACTTTTTATTGAACTGCGTCTTTTCGATCAGATTGCCTTGACCGTCGTAAAGAATTCTCCAGTCCCAAAGAAACGCTCCGGGCAAACGACCGCATAACGAGCCCGGTTCGGGCGCGGTAAGTCTTGGTAGTTTTCCTTCGTATTCTTCTTGGGTTCTCGTATCGAAAATTTGAAGTCGGGTTAAATTTTTCTCGAGAAATGCCTTGTCCACAATCCCTTCGAGTTTTTTCGGTTTATCGCCGGGCCCGATTTCCATTTCCTTGGAGCCTTTTTCCTGAGAAGTTCCTTCCGCAGGCCAACGGTTTCCGTATAAGAACGCGTTTTGATAACCGGCCGCTCTCAAAAGATAAACCATTCTCGAAGCGAACATTCCCATTCCTTCGTCGAAGGCGATCACTCGAGCACAGTCGTCTTTTTGTACGAGTTTTAAAATTTCTTCCAAAGGACCGGTCATCTTTTTTTGAGATTCCGCATCCGAAGCGAAAGCCTTTTTGATAAAAGGAAAACTATACGCTCCTTTCAGAGTAGATTCCTGATAACCGGTGGCCGAACGGCAATCGATTAAAAAATCCTTATCATTCAATTCAGTTTTTATAAAATTCCAGCTGGACAAGCAAACCTACCCTATCGATTCGAAATGAGTTATTCTCAGAATTTAACCATTATTTTTAGCCTGAGAATTCCGATGTACTTTTTTTTAAAAAACATCGCAAATTTGAGACATAAGACTTTATAAAAATGAAAACCGAAATTCTTCTCGAAACCGGATTCGGAAAAAATTTCCATACGTTTCTTTCTACGGAAGAATTTAACATCGGGGGGTCAAGGGGCCGATATTCTAAACAATGAGAAGAGAACTCAGGAAAGACTGTACTTTGTCCCGAATATTTCCCGATGTACCGAAGACGATTCGGTTTATCTGCGCGTATGTTCTCATTCTTTCGTTTTTTTCAATCGGAAACGTCCAAGCAGAAAACGAATCCTCGGATTCGTTTCAAGAACGCTTTCATTCTTTCTTAAAGGAATTTCAAAAACGTCCTTCTTCGTCCTTGGCTCGTTCGTTTCGTTCCCGATATTCCTCTTTTGAACCTCCTAAGTCCTGCGGCTTCGAAGAAACCGGTCGTTTCGAAAAGGTGGTTTATCTTTCTTATCATTGTAAGGAAGAAAAGTGGCCTGGCTTTATTTATCTCGGAACGGGCAACGAGTTTTGGAAAAATTCTTCCGTTCGAGTTTCGTTCGGAGAGGTTTTAGAAATCGGCAAGAAGGTATTCTTAGAAGTAAAACCTTCTTATGGAGAATGGTATAAGGAAGATTCTTCCTTGGACTTTAAAAAACAAGGTAAGAAGGACAAGGACCCGATCCGACCTCAACCTCCCAAAGAATACAAGGATAACTTCGGTCTTCGTTATTTTTTGAGCATCGCCAAACATCCGGCCAAACGGGATTTGAAAAGCGGAAAGGAAATCTTTTTCGATTCCAACTGTCCGTTGATCTTTTTGAAAAAGGATTCCGACTTTTATTGGGAGAAGGCGGTTTATTATTCCTTTCAAGCGAGTTGTGTTCCCTCTTCGCCCTATTCTTTCATCCGGATTCGCTCCGACTTTTTGGGAAAGATCCGCTTGGACGACAAGGACACCGATCAAATCCAGGAAGGCGCGAAGTATTTGGGAAAACTCAAAATCCATTCCATCGAAGCGGATAAAATTCTCTGGGAACAGGAAGCGGAAATCTACAATGAATAAATCGTTTCAGAATATTCTAATTTTATTAAGTGTCTTTTTCGGTTCCGCTCTTTCTGCGCAGAACGGGAATTCGGCGGACCTAAAGGCTTTGCTCGACAGCGTTGTCATCATCCGAAGCGATACGTTCTCCGAAAAAGAGGAATCGAGCGGCTATTCCGAAAAGTCCATCAATCGGGACGCGGGAACCGGAATGGTCATCGCGGGGAATCGGATTCTTACGAACGCGCACGTCGTTTCCAACTCGGGTTATCTAAAGGTAAAACATTTCAATTCCAGCAAGTTCTATAAGGCGAGCGTTCAATATCTCGGATTCGACTGCGACCTCGCGATCTTAAAGGTCGAAGAGGAAGAATTCTTCAACGGCGTGGAACCTTTGGAAATTTCGGACGTATCTCCCGCCTTAGGAAGTAATCTTTTGATTCTCGGTTATCCGGGCGGAGACGACAATATCACATTAGAAAACGGGAATGTTTCCAGACTGGAACGAATCCGTTATTCGTTTACGGGTTTGGATTATAGAAAGGCGATCCGAGTCAACGCAAACATCGTTCCGGGTTATTCGGGCGGTCCCGCGATTCAAAACGGTAAGGTTGCGGGAATCACGTTTCAAGTCAGTCAATCCCAAGGGAACATTGCGTATTTGATTCCTCCGGAGATCATCAATCATTTTCTAAAGGACGTCGAAGACGAAACCTATCACGGGTTTCCGTTTCCCGGTTTTAGTTTTCAAAACGGTTATTCTTCATCGTTGAAATCGTATCTAAAAATTCCGGAAGGTTTGAACGGAATTCTGATCAACACGGTTTATCCGGATTCTTCCTTTTCGGATCTTTTAAAACCGGAAGACTTCGTGTATAAGATCGACGAATCTTATCTCAACGACGAGGGCGGGATCATGGACGCCGGCGGCGGCGGGGGTTTCATCGGAGAGACGATCGAGAACAAATTCATCGGTGATCAGGTTAAGATTTTCTTTTATCGTAACGGTAAGAACTACAAGGTGGAAGGAACTCTCAAACGCGTTCCCACGATGGATCTTTACAGACAACAGGGAACGAGCGCGAGTTTTTTATCCGGCGGTTTTTTGTTTCAGCCGGTCAACCGCGCACTCGCGGGCGGGGATTCCAAACGTCTGGAAAGTTCTCTTCGTTATCATTACAGTTATTATATCCAAGACGAGTTGTATCGTTTTACGGAAAGGGATATCATTCTTTCCGGAGTTTATCCGGATCCGTTGAATTCGAAATACGCGGGTTATCGTTATAAAATTTTGGAATCCATCAACGACAGAACCCCTTCCAACCTGGACGACTTCAAATCTCTTTGGAAAAAATTCTATGGAGGAACGATCACTTTGAAATTCAGAGGGGTCAATCTTCCGATCGTAATCGATCAAGATACGATCGATAAGATCAATGTTCGCATTAAAAAACGCTTCGACGCGGAGGCGGACGAATGATTTCCTTTTTCTCGAAACGCGCATTTTATCTTTTCCAGATCGCGGCGATTGTTCTTTTGAGTTTTACTCTGCCGACCTCTCTCGAAGCGGAAACGATCCTCGTACATTTTAGAAAATTCTCTCACCAGAATCCTTGGCAAAAGGGATCTCATTACGAAAGAAAGGTTCCCGCAGTGGTAGTCGATCCGGACTTCTTACTGGCGCTTTTACCTCCGGGTGAACTTCCGCTTTTTTCGGAAATGAATCCGGATACGAGACCGGGAACCCGCTTGTATATTTTCAAACACGATCCGGAAACCGGTTTGGCTCTTTTTTCTCATAAGGGAAAATTCTCCGCAAAAAGAAAGGCCTATTTGGGAGGAGCTCATCATTCTACCTGTTCCGGTTTTTTTCCGAAATTGGAATGGAGTCATCCCGATTTTTCCAATTCTATCCTCAGGATGAGCAGACAATCCAGGGAGGAAGGCGGAGAAAGAAAATTCTTATATTCGAAAAACATAATTTGCGGATATTCGGACGGACGTTGGAACGTTCCCTCGGAATATCTTTCCGCTTTCGCAAACGGAGCTTCGAGCAATCCGATTTCTCATCCCGGATTCTCCTTCGACGACGCTCTTACGGGTCCCGAAAGAAAATTTTATTTTCCGGATTCTTCATACGGGGTCGTGGTTTCCGAGGTTCTTCCCGGAGTCGGTCCGGTTCACAACTTATTTCCTGGTGATGCGATCTACAGCGTCAACGGTCAGGGATTTTCCCATCAACCGGATAAACAGGAAATTCTTTCCAGAATTCTTACGAGAAACCATCATATCGCGCTTCCGGGTACATCGGTTACGCTCGGAGTTTTTCGCGCCGGAAAAAGAAGAGAGGTCACCTATTCCTTAAAAAGTTATACGGAAGAATTTTTCTTTATACCTTCCAAATCCGGAACAAAACCTCCCGCTTATCTGATCAGCGGCGGACTTTTTTTCACCGAACTTACGGGAGCTTATTTGAAGGAATCCGGCGACAAGTATCGCGAGAATTCGGATAAAAAACTTCTTTATCTATACGAATCCTTCAACAAGAAAACTCATCCCGAAAAAAATCGACTCGTATTCATCAGCAGAGTGTTTCCCGATTCTTCCAATCAAGGCTTTCACGATTTTCAGGATCAGATTTTGGAATCCGTGAACGACAAAGCGGTTCGTTCGCTTTCCGATCTTAAGGAAATTCTAAAGGAGAATCGAGACCAACATATCGTGTTTCGTTTTTCAGGAAATCGGATTGCGACGTTTGAAAAAGAACAACTCCAAGGCCTGAATCAGAAAATTCTCGCAAATTATAACCTGGACAAACTAGATAATTTAGACTGATAATATCTTGACGGATCTATTCGGGAAATGTAATGTTTGAGATCGGTAGATCCAATGCGAATTCTTTTTTTAGACGACGAAGAAGTGATCCGAGATTTGTTCCGAGAAATATTCGGAGCATTTCACGATCTTACCTTGGCGGGAACCGCCGAAGAAGCCCTCGAAATCTGCAAAAATAAAAGTTTCGATCTGATCGTAACCGACGTTCGTCTTCCTAAGATGAGCGGAATCGACTTCGTGTCCAAACTGAGAGACATAGGAGTCAACACTCCCTTTATCGTCATAACGGGCAATCAAGACATCGACGTTTCGATCCGCGCGCTCAGACTCGGAGCGGTCGATTTTTTCATCAAACCCTTTCGAATGGATGCGATTCGTCATTCTCTGCAGAAATTCGAGAATTTATTTATTTCCAGTCAGGAACTGATCGGCAAAAATCATTTTCAACTTACTCAGTTCAAACAACAATTTTCGATCAAACCCAGTCTTAAAAATCTGAATCAATACGTGAACTTGGTGATGCGTTCCATTTCCTTGATTCCCGGCATTCATACGGACGATCTTCTCGCGATCAAACTCGCATTGTATGAACTTCTCGGAAACTCGATCGAACACGGTTCCGCGGGAATCAACTACGAGAACAAATCGAAACTTCTTTCCTCCGAAGTGAACTACTTCGATCACGTGGATCGAATCTGCGACGCTCTGAACGAATCCGTTCAACTGGAGATCGGTTTTGAAAATCAAAAGGTTTACGTTTCTCTAAAGGACCACGGCGCTGGTTTCGATCCTTCCAAGGTTCCCGATCCAGTAACCGATCCTACCGCGAGTCATCTTTCGGGCAGGGGAATTTTTTTGGTGAGAATGAACGTGGACGAACTCGTTTACAACGATATCGGAAACGAGGTTCGTTTTAGCAAAACCTTAAAAAAAGAACTTCCAACACCTTCAAAAGTAAACACCGGCTGAAAGATAAACTCTGGAATATTCCCGGATTTCTTCCTTGGTTCTCCATTCTTCGAAAAGAATCCTTTTTTCGCGCTGAGGATCGACATACGCATAAGATAAGCTCATTAGAATATACGCATATTCTGATTGATAACCGCCCGTAAGAATTCCTTCCCAACCGTGCCCCATCGGCGAAGACGAAGAAAGTATCATCCCCTGAGCCGTCCATTTTTGTTCCCAGTTTTTTTGAATTCCGAGTTGGATCAGTTGAATTCCCTTGTTCTCAAAGTTCGGTTTGGACGCGGTTCCATCCTCGGAAAACACGTTTCCGTTTTGTAAAAGAAGACTCTCCATCAACAAGAAGGAAGTTTTTCCTCCGTATCCTCTCGGGTCGGTACGAATGCCCGCGTATCCGTCCGACTTTCGATCGGTTCTTAAATCCCCGTCTTTGGAAGAATAAAATCCTCCCAAAAAGTAAGAAGCCTCGGGTCTTTCCCAAATCAGTTTTGTTCCGAACAAACTCGCGTTCGTGGACCCCGAGGTTTGATAACTTTGAAACGCGTCGAGTCCGTACTGTCTCGAACCGGTTACGTGAATCGCGTCCGCGTCCAATTTGAGTCCGAAAAATTTCGCGCTGGAGAATTCAAATCCGTAGTATTGATATTGTCCATAGGGTCTGAACGGAGACGAGCTCAAAAACAGATCCCCCTTTACGATTTCCTGTCTGGATTCCTTATACAAATAGTAGAATATTCTAAAATTCTGAAGGAAAGAGTTCTCCAGAACCTGCACACTTCCGCCGGAAATCCGCTCTGGCGATTCGTTTCGATCCCGTTCCGTATATAGGGGAGAATTTTGAAGTTGCACTCCGATCGCGGACGCGGTGATTCCGAGGGGTTTCCAGTGAAATTGAAATTCTCCATAGTTTAAAAATCCTACGAATAAAAATCCGTTTCGATCGAGTCGTTGATAGCCCCTTCCCGCTTCAATCCCAACCCGAAGCGCTGGCGATTCCCAACCTGTAACCCACAACAATTCTCCGTCCGCACCTCTTGTCGTCGTTTTGGTTCCGTTTAGGTTTTCCTCGTATTGTAAAAAGGGAGATATTAGAATTTTATGATAAAAGCGTTCGCTTTTGTTTCGAAAACCGACCTCGGGACTTGCGATTCCTCTGGAAAAACTTCGATCGGCTTGTTCTTCCTGTGTTCCCCCTTTTTGGGTCAAACCTCGGTAAAGCGCGGTGAAGTTTGCGTAAAAGTTTCCGGGTTTTGTTTCGAGTTCTTTTTCGGTTTCGTCGAACCTTCCCTTTCCGATCAGATCTTTTTTTCCTTCTTTTAGAAACAACAGATCGTCGAGTTTATACCGAGAATACGATTCTGCTTCGACAGAAAATTGCAGGATTTGGAATATACAAAAAAAAGAAAATACCAAACGAACGGGAGAAAAAAAATAAAAATTTTGATTTCTCGCGGAACTCAATTGTCGCATCGCTGAATCATCTTCGAAAGAAGGCTAAAAAGTATCCGGTCAAGATCAGCCAAGATACGATCTGCCCCAAGAAATAAGAAGAAGCCGCGCCGGTCGGTCCGTACTCGGGAATCAAAAGATTAGCCAAAACCAATCCGCAGACAAGTCGGATCAATGCGAGGAAGGCGAGCATTCTCGGTTGACCTAACGCGAATAAGGCGATTCCGAGAGGTGAAAAAACCAACTGAAGCATATAGTTCGGATAGAGAATTTGAAAAACTCCGATCGAATCCGCGTATTTTCCGCGAAAGAGCAGATTCAAAATCCATTCCGCAAGAAAAAATCCGGGCGATAAAAGAACCGCCATTCCCACCGCGAGCAACATGGACTTCCAAAGAAACTTAGGAAATTCTTCCGAATCGACAAGCCTGGAAAGTTTCGGGTAGATGAGCGAGTTGATGACCGAAAATAAAATCACAAACCCGCTGAACAACTGTAAGGCGGTTCCGTAGACGGCCGCGGATTCCTGAGAATGATACCACTTCAAAAAGAAAATCTCCATCCTGTCCGAAATCATCGCAAAGATGGAAGCAAGAAACGCGTATCCGTTGAACGAAGTAAGCGTGGAAGTCATTTCCCGAATTCCGTTCTTTTCTCCGCTCCAATAGAGTTGTTTTCTCGGAAACACGAAGAAGAACAATACTAAAACGAACAAAGGAGAAGCCGTGAAGATCGCGAGTATGTCCAGATGCCCAAGAGCTCGTTCGGTCAAGTGATCCGCTCCGTATAAAACGAGAAGTCGGATTAAATTCGGAAGAGGATTCCAAAACGATAGGGAAATATAATTTCCGAAACAGATGAAGATACTTTCAAAAAACGAATTGAAGGAAAGTATAAAACTTCCAAGCACGAGTAACGCAACCACGACCGAACTTTCCCTCAAAAGAAGGGCTCCGATCAAACTGATCAGCGCCAATGCACCGAGCGCGCCGAGTTTGATGAGCATCGAAGAGGACAAAAGGATTCCTATCTTTTGTTTGTCCTCGGTTACGGGGGCCAAAAATTTTACGAGAGCCGCGGGAAGTCCGAACTCCGCGATCGCAAGCAACACCGGAAGAAACCCGGCGTAGTATTGAAAAAGTCCATTCTCACTTTTTGTGAGTATGTTTACGGAATAAACCATAAACACAAGATTGAGTAAGGAAGAGATCGCCTTTGATACGCTGACGAAAAGGGAAGACTTGAACATTCCGGATTTACGGAACTGAACCAGAAGGTTCGAAATTTTTTGCATCTTCCCCGGGAGATTCAACATTCTATTTTTTTAAATCGGCTTTTCCCTTCCAGCGATCCAAAATGTATACGGAGAAAAAAGCGATGTAACTGCTAACGATCCCGTACCTGAGGTATCTTGCAACCGGATTTTCTGGGAACAGCTTTTGAACGACGATGCCGGGAAGAATATAAAAAACGAGTATTCCCAAAATCAAAATCGCCGCTCTTCGAATCGTTTCCGAAAGAGAATCCGGTCTTCCCCAATCCAAGGAATGAAACTTGGACAAAAGAATTCCGATCATAAATCCACCCAAGGCGCCGCTCGCTGAAATCACACTTTCATACGATTTCATTTTTTCCAAAGAATCCAAATGAGAATGCAGAAGCACGGCAGGCAAAGTCAGTACGACTAGGATCAAAGAAATCGTTTTCGTGTTTGAAAGATTCTGAGCTTCGAAAGGTTTCGGAGATTCCAACTCGGGAAAGGATCGGAATAAAATCTCGATCAAAACCAAACACAAAAGACCGAGTATAAAACCGCCCAAGGTATCGCCCGCAAAGTGAACCCCGGCGAACATTCTGGAAAACGGCATAAAAAGAAGAATGAATAAGGATAACGTTCGGATCGTTTTGTTTTTTACGTGAAGAAAAATCAAACCCCAGATCACAACGGATGTTTGAACGTGCCCCGATGGAAATCCGTATGAAAATTCGGTCAAGGTTCCCGGCCCGTTCCAAGGAAGCGTGGGTCTCGGACTTTCCAACAAAGCCTTTGCGATTCCGTTGACGATTCCGGTCGTAAGTAGACCTACTCCGAGTCGGATTCCGAGTTTACGATTTAGAAAAACGTAAACGCTGGAAAGAAGAATCATGAAGAATGTGTTTCCGCCGAGATGATGAAAGACCAACGTGATCGTGGCAAAGATCGGATCGAAGGAAGATCCTCGCAGAGATTGTAAAAACGTTTCGCCGAACCAAAACGAATCTTGAAACCAACTTATATTTCCGCTCATCTCTCAATATCTCCTAACTTGTTCTTATAAACTCGTATTCGGGACCGAAAAATCCAACTTGATGGATTCGATTCCATTCGGTACAATGAATTCTAAATCCAATATTTATTGAACACTCGTTCGAAAAGCAGACCTTGATGGAAACCCAAACAGAATCCGACCTTCTTGACAGCCTCTTTCTGATTCCAAGAGAACCCGTTAAACAATTTTTAAAAACTCTTCTCCACCTCGTGTATTCGGTGGAAGTTACGGGTCTTGAAAACGTTCCCGAATCGGGAGGCGCCGTTCTGATTTCGAATCATACGGACAACCTGGATGTAATCGTACAGGGAACCTCCGTTTTAAGAAAAGTGATTTATCTTGGAAAATACGAATTGTTTCATCCTCAGGAAACCGTTTTGGATTTCCTAAACAACCCCGCTTCTCCCTTGAATACTTTCCCTCTCAGTTTGATGAAACAAACCCTCGTCACCGCTCTGAACGCTCTCGGAGATATGCAGGGAAAACAACTCATCCACTGGGGTGGTCATCCCATCCTAAGAGCGCATAACGTGAAGGACGCGAAGTCCGCCGCAGTCTACTACGAGGACCTGGAAAACTATATGGTCGAACTCATTCAAAGGGGAGAATTGATTTCGGTTTATCCGCAAGGGACCAGAACCGAAAACGTAACCCCCGGATCCTTCAAAGCCCTTTCGGCGAAACTCGCGATTCGTGCGGGAGTTCCCATCATCCCGAGCGCGATCAAAGGCGCCTGGAGAATGATGAAACCCGAAGCCTTTTTGACCGGCAAGGCCTTCGGTGCAAAAATCACGTATAACATCGGTAAGCCGATCTACCCGAAGGATTTTCCGAAGGAACCTTTGAAAAAAGCCGCAAAGATGGTGACCGAGGAACTGGAGAATCGGGTGAGAAAACTCATCGATACTCCGGAAAGCTAAATTAGAATTTTATAATTTTAGAATAGAAGAATCTATATGGAAACGCAAATTTATACCCCAAGACACAAGGTCCGTTTTATCACCGCCGCATCCCTATTCGACGGACACGACGCTTCGATCAATATCATGAGAAGAATTCTCCAGGCTTCGGGAGTGGAAGTGATCCATCTGGGACACAACCGTTCCGTGAGCGAAATCGTGGAATGTGCGATCCAAGAGGACGCGCAAGGGATCGCGATCACGAGTTATCAGGGCGGTCACGTGGAATATTTCAAATATATGATAGACCTTTTGAAGGAAAAAGGCGCGGGTCATATCAAGGTTTTCGGAGGCGGAGGCGGAACCATTCTTCCTTCCGAGATCCAGGAACTCGAAGCCTACGGAGTGACTCGAATTTATTCGCCGGACGACGGAAGAGAACTTGGTCTCCAAGGAATGATCAACGATCTCATTCGCAAGTCGGATTTTATTCCCCCTCTTACGTTCAACGGCACGTTACATTCTTCCTTAAAGGATAAGAATCCGTTGGCGATCGCACAAACGATCACTCTCGTCGAGAACACGTTCGAAAGAGAGGAACTCGAAAAATCCGCGTTAACCGAAAAGTTGAACTTCCCACCCGGAACCAAAACCGTTCCGATCCTTGGAATCACGGGAACCGGCGGCGCGGGAAAATCCTCTCTGACGGACGAACTCGTTCGCAGATTTCTCGTGGACTTTCCGGATAAAACGATCGCGATCCTTTCGGTGGATCCTTCCAAAAGAAAAACCGGGGGCGCGCTCCTCGGAGATAGAATTCGGATGAACTCGATTTCCCACGAACGCGTTTATATGAGATCCTTCGCGACAAGAGAAGCGAACATTGCGCTTAACAAAAACGTTAAACGAAGTATAGACGTTTTAAAAAGTGCGGGTTTCGATCTGATCGTCGTGGAAACCGCGGGGATCGGCCAGAGCGATTCGGAGATCACCGAAGTCGCGGACGTCGCGTTATACGTCATGACTCCGGAATACGGAGCGGCCACACAGTTGGAAAAGATCGATATGATCGACTACGCGGATCTGATCTCCATCAATAAGTTCGACAAAAGAGGCGCGTTAGACGCTCTTAGAGATGTAAAAAAACAATACCAAAGATCCAGACAACTCTTTGATAAGAATTTGGACGAGATGCCCGTGTTCGGAACGATTGCCTCCCAGTTCAACGATCCCGGAACCAACGGTCTCTACGCAAACGTAATCGGCGCCCTTTCCAAAAAGATGAATCTCGGTTGGGAATCCTCTTATGGAAAAGAGGAAGCGATGAGCGAAAAAATATTCATCATTCCGCCGGACCGAGTACGTTACCTTGCCGAAATTCGGGAAGAATGCGTTCGTTACGATCAGTCGACCGAAAAGGAATCGGAAAAAGCAAGAAAACTGTTCCAGTTAAAAGGTGCGATCGAAATCCTAAAGGCGGGAAAACAGGACACAAACATTCTAGAATTAGAATATTCTAAAATTGAAAACTCCCTTTCTCCCGAGGCCAAAAAAATTCTTTCGACTTGGGAAGAAAAACTGAAGAACTATCAGGGAGAAAACTTCACGTATAAGGTCCGAGATAAGGAAATCAAGGTCGCGAACACTTCCCTTTCCTTGAGCAATTTAAAAATTCCGAAAGTGGCGACTCCTAAGTTTAAGGATTGGGGAGAAATCGTACGCTGGTCCTTTCAAGAAAACTTTCCGGGAGAATTTCCGTTCACCGCGGGCGTATTTCCGTTTAAAAGAACGGGAGAGGATCCGACCCGGATGTTCGCCGGAGAAGGCGGACCCGAAAGAACAAACGCACGGTTTCACTACGTCAGCCTTGGAATGCCCGCACAACGTCTGTCCACCGCCTTCGACTCGGTCACATTATACGGAGAAGATCCGGGAGTAAGACCGGATATCTACGGTAAGATCGGCAACTCCGGAGTTAGCATCGCAACCTTGGACGACGCGAAAAAATTGTATTCCGGTTTCGATCTTTGCAACCCGACCACTTCGGTTTCGATGACGATCAACGGACCCGCGCCGATGGTGCTCGCGTTTTTTATGAACACCGCGATCGATCAGGCCTGTGAAAAATATATCAAAGCCAACGGACTCGAAAAAGAAGTCCGTCAAAAAATCGAAAGTATCTATAAGGCAAAAAATCTGCCGGTTCCAAAATACAACGCTCCGATTCCGGAAGGAAACGACGGACTCGGTCTTATGTTGTTAGGCGTGACCGGAGACGAGGTTCTCGACAAGGAAGTTTACGAAAAGATAAAACGCGAAACCGTGAAGGTGGTTCGCGGAACGGTTCAAGCGGACATCCTCAAAGAGGATCAAGCGCAAAATACCTGTATCTTCTCCACCGAGTTCGCATTAAAAATGATGGGAGATATTCAGGAATACTTCATCACGAATCAGATCCGTAACTTTTATTCGGTTTCCATTTCGGGTTATCATATCGCGGAAGCCGGAGCCAACCCGATCACTCAGGTCGCGTTCACACTCGCAAACGGTCTGACCTATGTGGAATATTTCTTAAGCAGAGGAATGAGCATAGACGACTTCGCGCCGAACCTTTCGTTTTTCTTTTCGAACGGAATCGATCCCGAATACGCGGTGATCGGAAGGGTCGCGAGAAGAATCTGGGCCAAGGCGATGAAAAATAAATACGGAGCTAACGACCGTTCGGCGATGCTCAAGTATCACATTCAAACTTCGGGAAGATCTCTTCACGCACAGGAGATCGCGTTCAACGATATCAGAACCACTCTGCAAGCTCTGTATGCGATCTATGACAATTGCAATTCTTTGCATACGAACGCATACGACGAGGCGATCACCACCCCTACGGAAGAATCGGTTCGTCGTGCGATGGCGATTCAGCTCATCATCAACCGAGAACTCGGTCTTGCCAGAAACGAAAACCCGGGTCAGGGTTCGTTCATCATCGAAGAACTCACCGATCTTGTGGAACAGGCGATTCTCGGAGAATTCCATAGAATTTCGGAAAGAGGCGGAGTTCTCGGAGCGATGGAGATGATGTATCAAAGAAATAAGATCCAAGAAGAATCCTTATATTACGAATCCTTAAAGCACAACGGAGAATTTCCGGTGATCGGCGTGAACACTTTCTTAAGCAAGGAAGGTTCTCCAACGGTCATTCCTAAGGAAGTGATTCGTTCAACAGACGAGGAAAAACAGTCTCAGATCGGAGCTTTGAAGGAATTTCAAAAACGCAACGAACAAGACCTCGAGGATCGTCTGCGGAAATTGAAAAACGCGAGTCTTTCCAACGGAAACATCTTCGAGGAACTTATGGAAACATCCAAAAAAGTCTCCTTAGGACAGATGACACACGCGCTTTACGAAGTCGGCGGACAATACCGAAGAAGTATGTGACGGGACTTCTTAAGTCTCTTTACGCCCTTACGATCGTTTATCCGTAGTTAGTCGATTCTTTCATTTTCCGAATCTTGTCTAAAGATTAGGGAAGCGGAATTTGTCGGCTAACACGGTTATCATGTTCGTTAGAGTGTCGCAAAATGAAAGCCTTTATCAGTTACTCCACCGTAGACAAATATATCGCAGGTAAAATTCAGAATATACTCGATCGATTCGGAATCGAGTCGTTCCTCGCGCACGAAGACATACAAGTCTCCTCCGAATGGCAGACCGTAATCTTAAACGAATTGAGAAAATCGGATCTTTTCGTGGCGCTTTTAAGCAGAGAATACGAAGCTTCTCCTTGGTGCGAACAGGAAGCGGGCATAGCCGCGTTTCGCGAAATGACGCTCGTCTTTCTTTCCTTGGACGGAACCGTTCCGAAAGGGTTCGTGGGTAAAACTCAATCCGCAAAGATCAAGGAAGAAACACTTTCCATCAACGATCTGATTCCGGGAATCATCCGCTGTAATTTTTCAGTGGGAACGAATATGATCGTGGATCTCATCGGCAAGTCTCGTTCGTTCAGACAAGCGGAAAAGAATTTTCAGATGATTCTTCCTTATATGGATCAAATGAAGAAATCGCAGATCAAGGAACTTCTCAAACGTTCCGCCAACAATCGACAGGTTTACGACGCGGGTTTATGCAAGAATCGGTATATTCCGTCTTTATTGAAGGATTATCGGTATCTGCTTTCGAAAAGGACGCTTGCGATTTTGGAAACGGGAGATGTCAGGAATGTTTCTTAGTGTGGCTGAAAAGTTGAGTGGGGCGAATTTACAAACGTAGTATAAACGCAAAATCGATGACTGTCGCATAAACTCCAGATCTGCAAAATTGGGGTAGCAAACTCGAAAAAATCTGCATTCTTAAGTTGAATACTAAATCTTATTCGAATATTTCGTGGATTAACCGTTATGCTTAAATTTTTATCTTTATTCATTATCTTATCTCTAAGCATTTTTGCAGAATCGGAAAGTTTAAACAATAGGGAAAAAGAAATTGATGATCTATTAAAGACGGTTGTTACTCCTAAAGCCTGCATACCCCAGCGCCAGGATCTTTGCAATGTCTTGAACGAATTTCAAAACGCCGCGGGAGAATTACCTTTAAAAATAAAAAGAACCTTTACTTTAGGCCGAATATTTTCCGCTCATATTAATTTTAAACAAACCTGGGAATATGGACGCACATGGTCGGTCGCTTTTCTCGAAAAGGAAGATGACAGCTTAAAATTAGACGCGTTTCGGATGGAATCCGAAACGGAGCAAGAAATCGCCGATTCAAAGGCCTTAATTTCTCAGATTGAAAAAGGCGAAATCACTCTGGAGAATTCCTCATATTTATTCTTAAAGGATTTAGATAAGAGTGTTTCCTTGAAAGGATGCAATAAATTCGAAAGAACATATCTCTGCGAAGGCAATCGAAATCATTTTAACGAAATCTATCTTAGATTCGATAAAGGCTTTCTTTATATATTCGCTTTTGGGTTAGTAACCAAAAGACAAGGAAGCTGGGATCGCATTCCAGGATTTTATATTTCTAAACTTCCGTTGCCGAAGTAGGCAACTTTAAGCCAAAGACTCAACCGCCATTCTCCCTTTCGGCGATTCGTTTTAAACAATCCTCAAACCCGCCTTCCACAAGAAGTCCGCCCGATTTTTCGATCGAATATTCCAACATCAGGTTGAGACAGTTGCCGAAGTCTTCGTTTAACAAAAAGCCCTCGCCGTCGATCTCATAACCGGATGGATGTGGAAACACGGGAATCTTCTTTTTAACGATCTCGGGAAGAGGAAGAATCGAACCCGCGTAACCGTAGATTCTTTTACCGGAAGAAAAAGCGGCTCCAATTTCAAAAGAGGTTCCGTCGTCCACAAGAGGACCTCGAAACGGATTACAATTCGCTAATACGATATCGGATTTTCGGATCAGTTCCAGGTTGCCGAAGAAAATCTTCCGTGCAAGATCCGTATCTTTTTCAAGGCCGGAGGGGATGTCGGAATCGAAAGGAGAAAAGGCGTTAAAGCCGAAAGAAGCGCAAAGAGATTTTCTATCTTGCAAAACCGCAAAAGCGTCCGGTAAGAAAACTTCCGGTCCTGCAAGATAGATCGTTTTCAAAGTAGATTCGTAATCGCTCCGTTAGTCGCCGATTGAACCAGTTTTACGTATTTGGCAAGAACTCCGGATTTGTATCTCGGCTCGATCGGTTTCCAAGCCTTCAAACGTTTATCGATTTCTTCCTGAGAGATTTCCACTTGAAGAAGATTTTTGGTCGAATCGATCGTAACGGTGTCTCCGTTTTGAACGATCGCGATCGGACCTCCGTCGAAAGCTTCCGGCGAAATATGACCGACTACAAGACCGTGAGTCCCGCCGCTGAATCTTCCGTCGGTCATAAGACCCACGTCTTCACCGAGTCCCTTACCCACAAGAGCGGAAGTAACCGCGAGCATCTCTCTCATTCCCGGACCGCCTTTCGGTCCTTCGTAACGGATGATGATCACATCCCCCGCTTTGATCTGATCGGACATGATCGCATTAAAACAATCGTCTTCGGACTCGAACACTTTCGCGGGACCGGTGATGGAAATTTTTTTCAGACCCGAAATTTTTGCGACCGCTCCGTCGGGTGCGAGGTTTCCTTTTAAGATCACGAGAGGACCGGAAGGATGAAGAGCCTCGGATCTTTTACGAACGATCGTCTGATTCGGAACAAGGTCCGGCATGTCCCTTAGGTTTTCCGCAATCGTTTTACCGGTAACGGTCAAACAATCACCGTGGAGCATTCCTTCTTTTAAAAGATACTTCATCACTCCGTGAACGCCGCCCACTTTGTCGAGATCGGTCATCGCGTATTTACCACCCGGCTTTAAGTCCGCAAGGTGGGGAGTTTTTTTACTGATACGATCGAAGTCTTCCAGAGTCAGATCCACTCCGATCTCTTTTGCGATCGCGATCAGGTGAAGAACCGCGTTGGTTGAACCGCCTAACACGAGAACGACGGTGATCGCGTTTTCAAACGCTTTTTTGGTAAGAATCTGTTTCGGTGTGATGTTCTTCTTGATGAGTTCGATCAAAGCCTTTCCGGCCTCGAAACAATCGTCCGATTTTCTGGAACTTACCGCCGGCATGGAAGCGGAACCCGGCAAACTCATACCCAACGCTTCGATCGCGGAAGACATCGTGTTCGCGGTATACATTCCACCGCAACTTCCGGCACCCGGAATCGCACTTTGTTCCACTCTTACGAATTGTTCTCTGGAAATTTTTCCCGCGTTCATCTGCCCAACCGCTTCGAAAACGGAAACGATGTCGACGTCGTGTCCGTCGCAATTGCCCGGAAGAATCGTTCCACCGTAAACGAAGATGGAAGGAACGTCGATTCTACAAAGTGCCATCAAACAACCCGGCATGTTTTTATCACAACCGCCGATCGCGATTACACCGTCGTGTCTCATCGCGTTGGAAACGATCTCGATCGAATCCGCGATCACTTCTCTGGAAGGAAGAGAAAAGTGCATTCCTTCGTGTCCCATCATGATACCGTCGGATACGGTGATCGTTCCGTAAATCTGAGGCATTCCTCCGGCGGTACGAACTCCTTCTTTTACTTTTTCAGCGAGTCGATTGATATGAATATTGCAGGGAGTAATTTCGCTCCAAGTGGAAGCGATTCCGATCATCGGTTTGCGAAAGTCTTCGTCCGTAAAACCCACGGCGCGGAGCATCGCACGATTCGGAGCTCGGTTGTCTCCATCGGTTGTCATGGAACTTCTTTTTTTCAGGTTATCGCTCATCTTTAACTCTCCCTTCCGAAATACGATCGCATCGGGTTTTATACGTACAGTTTTGCAGACTCACTTTCCGGTCAAATGGAAAAGTCAAAACGGGTCTTAAGATTTTTAGAAAGGGAAGAATTTTCGAAACAACGAATGTCCATTAATTTTCCAATTTTCGACACTATTGGTATCGGATTTAATTTTCAAAGACATTTTTCAAAAAAAGAAATACGGAAAGAACTTTCATCAAATACTTGTTACGAGTATACCCTCTTTCCGGAGAATTTTTAAAACGTGTATCATGTCTTTGGAATAAAGCCGTTTATAAATTACCTAAGGATAAATCTATGCCCACGATCATGACTCATACGGCGGTTCCGATCTCGTTTGCGATCGCGTTCGGAAATAAATTCGTTCCAATTCGATTGGTTCTTTTAGGAATCGTCTTTTCGATTCTTCCCGACGCGGACGTAATCGCGTTTAAATTCGGAATTCCATACGAAAGCGACTTGGGCCATCGAGGATTCAGTCATTCCGTTTTGTTCGCATTCTCTTTGAGCGTATTGGCCTGCGTACTGATTCGTTGGTTCAAAGCGAGAATGGAAATCATGATCCTGTTTTTATTCATTTCGATCCTATCGCACGGAGTTTTGGACGCGATGACGAACGGCGGACTCGGAGTGGGATTCCTCATCCCCTATTCTTCCGAAAGATTTTTTTTCGAACAAAGACCGATCCGAGTTTCGCCCATCGGAATTAAAAACTTTTTAACCGATCGCGGAGTCGCCGTTTTGAAATCCGAAATTTCAGTCGTTTGGATTCCCCTTCTGGAAATTGCGGCTTCTATTTTTCTGGTCCGAAAGATCGTAGAATTCGTTTTGAAAAAGCGTAAGAATTCTTCCCCGTCGTAAGAATTTAAAGACGTAGGAGGAAGTTTCGCAGTCTTATAAGATAACTTAAACTTGAAAATTTACAAAATGTCCCGACAAGATCCATGTTTTACGATTGTAAACCGGAGATTTTTCTGATATTAGAGGATTCGGCACAAATTTTCCCGCCTCCTCACCACCTCCGCCCATACAAGGGTGGGGCCCGAAAAATTTCACGGTAGATCGTCGGAACTACGACAAGTTTGCAAATTTCAAGAGCTTAGAAAATTCTGGTAATAACATGAAACAGTTTATCGTAGTTCTTCGTTATCTCACACCGATCGAAACGGTGGATCAGTATGTGGTCATACACAGGGAACATTTGTCCAAAGGATTCGAACGAAAAATTCTACTCGCGTCCGGACCTCAGGAACCAAGAACCGGAGGAATTCTAATCGCGAGAGCCGGCTCCCGCAAAGAACTCGAAGACTTCTGTCATCAGGATCCGTTTTATACGAACGGAGTCGCCGAATACCAAATCATAGAATGGAATCCGGTCAAACATCAAAAAGAATTCCTCGAGTTCTGGATGAACTGAATCTAAACTTATACCTTGCCCAACTCGTAGATGTCTACGGGTTGTTCTCTTCCCTTGACTTGGATGGAAGATAAATGTCTTCCCGGAACGTTGGCCTTGATATCGTCGTAAACCGCTTGAGTCACCAAAAGTTTGGTTCCGAATTCCTTGTTTAAGGATTCCACTCTGGAAGCGAGGTTGACCACGTCTCCGATGATCGTATATTCCTTTCTCGCCTCGGAACCTACGTTACCCGTCATTGCTTCACCGGAATGTAAACCGATACCGATCTGGGTTTCCGGAATTTTTCCTTCCTGATTGAGAAACTCCACTTTCTTCAACAATTCCAAGGAAGCCATCACCGCGTTTTTCACGTCGTTTCCGCCGTCCGAAATCGGAGCACCGAAGACCGCCATAAAACCGTCTCCGAGAAACTTATTGATCATACCGTTGTGCATGTTCACGATATCGATCAAATGAGAAAAGATGTAGTTTAGATAATCGATGACTTCTCCGGGAGATCTTTTTTCGGAGAATCGAGTGAAGTTACGGATATCCAAGAACATCACACATACGTGTTTGAATTCCGAAAAACTTTCGTTCTTTTGTTCGAGAAGACGATCCACCACGTCAGGCGAAACGTATTGACCGAACATACCGACCACCTTGTTTTTTTCCTGAACCGCTTCCATCGCGGAGATCAAGGATTTACGAAGCTGAAGCCCCACAAGACCCGCGGCCACACCCCCGAAAAAGAGAAGCAACGCCTTCGAAAAAAACGGAGCCACGGAATTGAAAAAGTGGATCGGCATCGGAATCGGGTTTTTTGGAATATAATAAAGAGCTAATAGAATCACTTCGATTCCCGCGACCAATCCGGTAAACGCACTCAACCAAAATTCGAGTCGAAGCACCGAAAGAATGATGAACGCAAAAAACGTAAGAACGGCCGGAGAATACAATGCGATCAAAGGAGATTCGAAACCCTGAGCGCTCAAGTAGATCAAAAGAGCGACGGAAGAAACTTCGGCGAGCGCGTTTCCGAATCTCGCAATCGGGAACACCACCTTTCTTTTTTTTAGAAACCGTGTGAAAACTCGGTTAACGGCGAGTTCATAAAGCGCGGTCGCTATGTTGATAGTTAAAATGGCCCAGTATGGAAAACGTCCTCCGGTTTCTTGGTCGATAAAATCGCGAAAGAAAGTGAAAAAAACGACCATGATCGAAGACGCGACCGAAAAAAAGATAAAAAGAATTTTTGTTCGAACGATCTCGCTTTTTAGAATCTCGTAGGAAAGCGGGTCCATCGTTCTATTTTTGAACTTCTTGGTGAGTTCTTGAATAGGATTCGCCATTTGTAGCTCCGAAAGTTTTTGAACCGTCGATTATAAACGAAACGGTCAAGATTGGAAATAACTTTCAGAAGCGTTTTAAAAAAGAAACGACAAATCCGGAAAGGATCAAAAAACCTATCAAACGATCAAAACCTTGTCCAAACTTCCGGGTTCAACAGAAACTCTTTGATACGCATTCCAAATGAAGAATGAAGTCCTTCCCGCAGAGTTGCATCGAAAAGAGAATCCAATTCTTCGTTCCAAGAATGTCTTTTGACTTTTCCCTGCCTTAAAACATTCCATTTTATAAACAGAATTTTCTGAGCCAGGCTTCTTTGTGTCTCGTTTGGTAAATGAGAATTTAATAATTTTAGAATGGAGTAAATTCGAAAACGGTCCATCACCGGATGTTGGAAGGAAAGTTGATCCTCATGTCCGCCGTAACGAATGAGTAAGTGTTCCTCTAAAAGAGAAACCGGAACTCGGGAGGTAATCCTCAGCCACAGATCATAGTCTTCACAAGCCGGAAGTTCTTCGTCCATTCCGCCCGTTTCTTGATAGAGTTCTTTTTTTAAAACCACGGAAGAAGGAGTAACGCTACAAAACTCCAAACTTTGTTCGAAAATTTCATCGCTCTTTTTTGCCAGATAAGAAGGAGGATTCACCCGTTTCCCGTTTCGAATCCAGACTTCCTGCGACTGTAGAATTTTTACATTCGAATTTTTGCATATAAAATCCCATTGACGTTCCAGTTTTTCGGGAAGCCATTCGTCGTCCGAATCCAAAAACGCGATCCATTCTCCCCGCGCTTGTTCCACTCCTCGATTTCTCGCGTGACTGACTCCCTTGTGCTCCAAGGGAAGAATGGAAATAAAACCGCCCGCGGTCGCGTCCGGAAATTCTTCTTTGATTTTTGAAATCGTATCGTCCGTGGAACCGTCGTCCACGACGATAACCTCCAAGGGCGACAAAGTCTGCGCGAGAACCGTTCGAATGGCCCTCAATACCTTAACTTCCCGATTGAAAGTGGGAATAATCGCTGAAATCGAAACGGGATTCATAAAACTTTTAGAATATTCTAGTTATAGATTATAAGTATTTTTGAATTCGAATCCGGGAACAGATCTTTCGAGGTTCCGGATCGATCGGCTCGAACTTCCAGAATATCAGTGTTTGCAAGAAGTTCGGCTCTTTCAGCAAAACACAACTCGATTTCAAAAGATTCTCCCCTTCGATCGTTTGCAGGGTTAGGTATTCCCGGGGTTCTTCGAACTTTGTGGGTTTGTATTCCCTCCATTTTCCTCCGCTTACGAAAAGGGATAAGGAACCTTTTTCCAAATTCCAATCCGGCCAAACGTCGTAAAGATCCGGTTTGGAAACCAAGGTCATCTTCCCTTCTCCGGCTAAAACCCAGGCCTCGGATCGACGTTGTTCCGCCCCCCCTTCCGATTTTACCGGCGGAAAATAAATCCCGGAAAGATACGTTTTTGTAGGAAAGAAAATCCAAGACCCGAGCAAAAGGACAAAGGAGACGATTGCCAATAGTTGAATATTCTTAAGTGATTTTTCGAATGGAAACCGGAGTTTAAGATCCGCAAAATTTCCGAAAATCAAAAACAAAACGATCCATTGAAAGTAAACCGCTCTCAGATAAAACCATTCCTGAAAAAAAGAATATATAAAAACCGCGGAAACCGATCCGACGATCAGGGAAGAATGGAGAACCGACTTTTTTTCGTTTCGAAACCGCAAAAGCCCGTACAACAAAATTCCCCAAAGCAAAGAATAAACTACGAGCCCGAGAAACCCCAGACCGGAAAAAATCTGAACCGTTTGGTTGTGTGTGGTATGATAGGCGCTTTCCCGTTTCAAAGGATTGAGACAACATTCGTTGTACCAGCCGAAGGATTCGAATCCGCCGCCTAACAACGGTTTTTCGGAAGCGAGTTTGAGTCCCGCGATAAAATGAGAAAGCCTTTCCGGATCTCCCGACCCGCCTCCTTGTGTTCCTACAACGAACAAGGGAAATAAAATCGCTCCTACCACAAACAAACCCGCGAACGAAAACGATAAAACCCGGATCACAACTTCGTTCTTTACAAAAGAAAAATAAAACCAAACACAAAGCGTGATAACACAAAACGCGGCAAACGATAAAACTCCTCCCCGCGCACCGATCCAAAAAAATGTAATTCCCAAAATCGAGACCGCTAACGGAAGCCAAATCCATTCTTTTTTGAATATTCTAAAATTATGATTTTTAGGATCGTTTCCTAAAAACTCCCAGAAAAATGGAAGGCTCGAAATCAAATAGATGGCAAACCAACTTCGATTCCAAAACAGGGATTGAATCGCCTCCTTCGGTAGATATTTCTCCAAAGAAGGAATCAAGGAATGCGGTAAGGCGACGAGTTTGTATCCGTCCAGCCATGTATGATAAGAATTTAATGTGTTTTTTACGAACGGAAAAAAATATTCCGCCCAACCGAAACCGATCGATACTACCGCACCGAAAACGATCCCGCCCGAAAATATATAAACAAACGCGGAGAATTCTTCCGAATTTTTATATTTTTCATCGAGCCAATTCTTACGCGCTATAAAACCGTAACAAAACAAAACTCCCAGAAACAAAAGTTTCCAAGGATAGTTCGGTTCAAGCTCCGTGGAATGCAAAAACCAAAACCATCCCTTCTGATAAAATCGCAAATCGAGAATCAAATCGGGATTGGCCAAAAGACTTAAGAATCCGGAACACCAAAACAAAATCAAAAGAATTCCGATCGGACGTTTCCAAAAACCCTCGTCAAAAATCGAATTTCCGTGAAGACGATTCTCTATGATTCCCCGCACGCACCAAAAAATCCAAAGACAATCTTGAATTTCTAAAAATCTTCCACCCGGATGATTTCCGAAAAACACTCCGCTCGCTACGACAAGGAACGTGCCGACTAACGGCGATAAGACGTCGACCCACGCGTAGAGAATAAAAAGAAGAACGAATCCGATTCTAAATTTCCAAGGATAAAAGGACAATAAGGGAAGAATCAAAAGAACGGAAAATACGATCCAAACCGCGGACCGCAAACGCGGAGTCGCGGAGAAATTCTCGATTTGATTTCGAATCCGATTTTCCATAGGGATACAAAAGTTCGAAAAGCGTTTTTGCGAAACATAAAATCGGAACGAAGACTACCGTTTGTCGACTCTTCAACCGCAAAGGAACGTTTTTTTTGTTTCCAGGAAATACTCAGTCTTAAAATAGTAGTAACGGCGTTCTCATTTATGCAACAACTGGAAGAATCCACAATTTATCCCGATAAGAATTCCTTTCGGGTCGAGTTTCGTAAGAATATTTGTTCTGTCGAAACCGAAGAAATGGAGGAAATTCTCGCCCAAATCCGTGAAATCCGTCCCAACAACGTGATCCTGGATCTTACGCCGGTTGTCGCCATTCCTTCCATGGTTTTGAACCGTATTCTAAAATTTATTTCCGAATTGAAAAAGGAACAGATTCAGATTTCGGAAGTGAAACTGAGCGAAGGACTACAACTGGTTCTTTCCAAGCTCAAGATCAATCTGGGATGAAATTCTTCCTTTCGTCTTTTCTCTCAGTTTCCATCCTATTCCAAGCCTTAGTTTTTTCGAGCGGTCTTTTCGGTTGTGTTCTCGCGGAAAAAGCGAAAATCTGCGAATGCAACCACGGAAGTAAAAAACAAAAACATTCGAATGAAGAAGACAAACGTTTCTCCAAAAAATCCCGCTCCGGCGAGGAAGTTCACTCTTCCAACGCGCTTCCGAATTGTCATTCCGCAAAATCCGGCGAAACTCACGCGTGCGCCTGCAAAAAAACCGAAAACAAAGTTTCTAAACTCAGCGCTTTTTATTCGGCCTTGTTTTCTCCGGTTCAACTTTCCGCTTTAAACCACGAAACCGACGTAATTCACATTATCAGTTTAGAATATTCCGATTCTGGAATCCATTTTTCCCTTTCACTTTTAAAACCCCCTCGATTCTCCTAACCCTTTTTCCAAAACTTTTTCGATCCGTCCGAACACGGTGTCGTCGATTTGTTTCGTACTGCGAAAACTAGTCGTTTTTTCATACGATTCGTATTTTGTTTCGAATTCGTTCGGACCTTGGTTCCAATACATTAGGAGATTATCATGTTTAAAAAAATATCCGTTCTTACTCTGGTCGTATCACTTTCTTTTTTCACCGTTCATTGTCCTTGGGATAAAAAAAAGGACGATTCCGACATGAACAACATCGTCGCTTTGATCGCTCTCGCGGGCACACCCGGAATTCAGTTTTCCGCTTACGCTGGAACTCAAAAGCTGGAATGTGGGGCCACACTCAAAGGTCATGCGAGCATTCTTGAAAACCTTCCATTCATTCCAAACGCACATATCGCGGAGAGCACAACGTTTCAATTACACGACCTTCGTCTTTTCGTACACGACGTAAAACTCGTCAAGAGTAGCGGAGAAGAAGTCGCGCTTGTTCTCAATCAGGACGGCAAGTTTAATTCCGGGAACATCACTCTTCTCGACTTTGAAAACAAAACCGGTAAATGCGACGGAACTCCGGAAACAAACAACCTCGTAAGCGCTTCGATTCCTGCGGGAACGTATAAGGGAATCAAGTTTACCGTTGGGGTTCCCGAAAACAAAAACCACTTGGACGCGGACAATCAAACCGCTCCGATGAATACTACTGGTATGTTTTGGAGTTGGACCGCGGGTTATAAATTTTTAAAACTCGATTTCGAAACAGTCGAAACCGGAGCCGCAGGAACCTCGGTTCATATCGGCGCGGGAGATTGTACTGGAACCGGATCGGCGAGCACGTGCATACGATCGAATTTAATTCCGGTCACTTTGACTCCGGACGGAGGATTCAATCCTTCCACTCAAGAAGTTAAGATCGATGTGCAAGCTCTTCTGCAAGGAATCGATCTTACCGCGAGCGCGGGCGCGGCTATGTGTATGTCCGGAACGAGCGGTATGATGAGCGTGGGTTGTCCTACGATCTTCCCGAATATCGGTTTGGTTTTAGCGACCGGCGTTCCTGCAACTCCGACAAAGACCGTTTTTACGGTAAGACCTAAGAGTTAACTTCGACAAAGACATCGGGGGAACTCCCCGTGTCTTGGGGAAAGATTATGAAACGATTTCTTCATTGTATATATGCGCTTTTTCTAATTCAGTGCGGATCGGGAATTCTTCCGTTCGCTCCTTTCGATAAGAAAGAATCCAATCAGAACGACGCACTTTTGCTTTTGCTGATTCCTCAGAACACGTATGTTTGGAATCTGCCTCCCGGCTTTCCGACTCCCGCCGTTCCGGCTTCCAACCCGATGACACAGGAGAAGGTGGATCTTGGAAGATTCTTATTCTATGATAAGAAACTTTCGGGAAACCAAACTCAGTCCTGCGGTTCCTGTCATAAACAAGCGAACGCGTTTACCGATACGTTGACCACGAGCGTCGGTTCTACCGGAGACATTCATCCCAGAAACGCGCAAGGGATCATCAACGTTGCGTATAACGTGCGTCAGACCTGGGTCAATCCGAACTTAAAAAATTTGGAAGACCAGATGCTCGTTCCTATGTTCGGAGAACATCCGGTCGAACTCGGACTTGCCAATCGTGAAAACGATATGCTCGATCGTCTGAGAGCGGACAATCGTTATCAGACCTTGTTTCAAAAAGCGTTTCCGCTCGGAGATCCGTTCACCACGTCTAACGTCGTCAAGGCGATCGCGAGTTTTGAAAGAACCCTGATTTCAGGACGTTCTCCTTACGACAAATATCAATACGACGGAAACGTGGCCGCACTCGGAAACTCCACACAAAGGGCTTCGATCTTAAGAGGGGCTCAGATCTTCTTTTCCGAAAAGGGGGAATGTTTTCACTGTCACGGAGGTTTCAACCTCGCCGCTTCGAGCGTTCACGTGGGAACGATCACGGAAGAAATCACGTTTCACAACAACGGTCTTTACAATATCGGAGGAACCGGAAGTTATCCTTCGGGCAATCAAGGTTTGTATGAGTTTACCGCTTCGAACTCGGATAAGGGAAAATTCCGCGCTCCTTCCATTAGAAATATCGAATTGACCGCTCCGTATATGCACGACGGTTCGATCGATACTCTGGAGAACATAGTGGAACACTACAACGCCGGGGGAAGAAACATCACGACCGGTCCGAACACGGGCGACGGCAGAGCGAACCCGAACAAAAACCCGTTCGTATTTGCGATCGGACTTACCGCGGCCGAAAAAACGGACCTCGTAAATTTCTTAAAAAGTTTAACGGATACGGAATTCGTAAATGATTCGAAACACAGCGATCCTTTTTAGGATTTTTGTTTATGCAATTTCTTTAATCTTCTTCGGAACCTGCACCTTCGGTTCCGTGGGAGATTCCAGCAAGGAAGAAGCGAAGATGTTGCAGAGACTTCTTACTCTTTACAGCGAAAGACCGTCTTCGTTTAGAACCTATCTTTACTATACGGACGATCAACAGGATTCGAATATCGGGAACTTCGACGTGATTTCGGGAGCGACCACTTACAGTCTTCAACTTCAGTCCGGTTCACAGATCGTTTGGGACGGAATTTCGATCCGGGTCAATCCGAATCCAGTTCCCACGGTCCCGGGTCAAACAAGAACGTTAGACGTCACCGATCCCAACGAACATTCGACACAGTCTCATACCCCGTATACTGTCCCTCTGGATCTTCCGGAAACTTCTCCTTACGGACAAGAATACGGAACGGCAAAGTTCAGCGACACGAGTTTGAATACGATCACCGAAACGATTCTTACGGGAGACGTTCACACGTCTTCCGCACCGTTGATTACCGGAATTCCTTCGGGTTATCTCGCTTCGGTAAAGTATAAAATCAACTCGGTCAATCTTACGTTTCAGATCACGGCACCCGTCGCGAAAACGGTAAGACTTCAGATGTCCTCTTTCGTTTTGGAACTTTTTCCGAGATGCAGATTCGATATCGTCCCCGAAAAATTGGGAAGTTTTCCGGTGACTTGGAAATCGAACGGAATCTTTCAGGACCAAAGCGGAACCTCGATCCTAAATACGATCGCGGGTTTGACCAGCCCCGTGGATATCAATCCGTATCAAAACGTGAATCTATACAATCTGATTTTGGCGAACCTTCAACAACAGGACAGGGTTCTGTATCAAACCGGATGCAGTTTATTTTAATGAAACAGAATATTCTAATTTTCTACATTCTTCTTTTATTGTTTTCTTTCGCAAAAATAGAGGCGCATCACACCGGAATGGGCGGAAGCGACCAAGCTTCCACACGTTTCGTGGATCCGTTTACGGGCAAAAGGGAAAAACCGGCGAACTACGTGGTCTTTACGCAAGACTACTACAAACAAACCAACGAAAACAGCAATATCCATACGACCACATTCTACGGAGAGATGAATCTCAAAAACGGAATGTTCGCGCTCAATCTCAGCACGCCGTATACGTATTACGAACAAAAGGATCGTTCCGACGCCGCGAGAATCGGCAAAACATACATCGGTCTAAAGTATCTTCCTTTGATCGACTTTCAGAAAAATTATTTCGTGGTCCTCAGCGCGAACGTAGGTTTTCCTTCCGGACCCGATACGGATAAGTTCACGGGCGGAAATTATTATTCGGGAATTCCCGGTCTCACGTTAGGCTATCTTGCGGGTAAGTTTAGTTTCGTGGGAAGAATCAGCGGAATATTTCCTTTGTCCAGATCCCAACCTTCCAATCTTTCGGACAACGACGGAATTCCGTATTGGTTACGAACACCCTCTTCTGCCGCACCTCAAGACGCTTATCTTTTGAAAAAGACGACTCTTTTTTCCGGATACATCACGTATCTTTGGAAACCGGGTCTTTCCTTCTTTACGGGAATCTTATACAGAACCCCGTACGAAGGTGTGGATTTAAAAAGAACGGATCAAGGTAAGGTTCCTTCCATCTTTCGGGAAGTGAGTCTCGGATTTTCGGCCAACGTTTCTGAAAAACTCAACTTCAACCTTTCGTATCGTTATCCGTTGTATCGAGGGGACGATTATCGCTTGTATGATTACGCGCTTACGGCGGCGGTTTCGATCGAAATTTCCGAATTAGATAATTCTAATGAAGCAGAAACCAAAAAAGAAACAAAACCGGATTCAGATTCCAAAGAAGACGTTCCAAAAGAATCTACGGATGCGGAAAAAAATTCCAAGGACACGGCCGATCGCATCTGATCGACCGTGTATGTTCTGCGGGCTTCGATCCTATGGTCGACTCCGTTCGACCTCGATCCTTCTCGTTTCCATTTCGGTTTAAATTTTATGAATCTTTTCCAAGTATTTGGCGAGATTCGCGATGTGTTGTTTAGCGCCTTCGATC
The DNA here is from genome assembly GCF_002811925.1 of Leptospira barantonii. Taxonomy (NCBI): domain Bacteria; kingdom Pseudomonadati; phylum Spirochaetota; class Leptospiria; order Leptospirales; family Leptospiraceae; genus Leptospira; species Leptospira barantonii. The sequence goes on along the minus strand of NZ_NPDS01000009.1, from coordinate 105,022 downwards.
GCTCCGTATTTCTGATTCACTCGTTCGAGTTCCTCTTTGCTCGAGAAGATCTGTTCCATAATCAAGTTCGTTCCTTCTCCGACTTCTTCAAAAAGAATTCTGGATTCGAAGTTCACGTCCTCGTGACCTTCTCCGACTTCTTCAAAAAGAATTCTGGATTCGAAGTTCACGTCCTCGTGACCTTCTCCGTCGCCCAGATGTTTATAGTGGATGTGACGAGGTTTTTGGATGTCCGTAAATCGAATCTTGTTTTTGTAATCGTGCCCGTCGGGTCCGTGCATGATAAAATCCCAGATTCCATCGTTTGAAAAATCCATACTTAGAGTCGTTAGGGTGAATCCGTCCGGTCCCCACCATTCGGCAAGATGTTCCGGCACGGACCAGGCTTCGAAGACGAGATCGACCGGAACGTCGAAGTATCTTTTATAAGTCACCTTGTTGTCTTGAATGATCGTTTCAGCGTTATCTTTTATCACGGCCTCTCTCCTTCTTCATCTTTAATAGATATTTTTCCAATCGATCCAAACGTTTATTCCATAAATTCCGAATGTCCAAAAGCCAATCTTCCATTTCATGAATCCCTGTTTCGTTTAGGCTATAGATACGTTTTTGCGCGTCCTTCTTCATATAAAGAACCTTCGCTTCCTTTAAAACTTTTAGGTGTTGGGAAATGGCGGGAAGGCTCATCTTGAAATTTTGGCCGATCTCGGTCGAAGTCAATTCTCCGTTTTTAACGACCAATCTCACGATTTCCCTTCTTGTGTCGTCCGCAAGCGCGGCAAAAGCGTTCATACTCTTATATTTAAGTACTTACTTAATTAAGTCAATACTTAAATATAAGATAAAAAAGAATCCGCACCCGTTTTACGGGTCGAAATTCAAAAAAAATATTGAATTCGGACTTTTAGAACTCGAATGATTTTAATCCCCGATGCAGATCTTAACGTCGTAGGGATGAGGACGGCCTTCTTCCTTTTCCAGATAAGACTTTAAACTCAATAAAAATGTGGCCCACTTCGTGCTACAGTGATACATAAATTCCACCGCTTCCTTCCAATCGGTATGACGGAACAACACGAACGTTTGATGATCTTTGAACTCGAGTTCGAAAGTGACTCTGGTTCCGACCCATTCTTTCGGACCGGTGATACATTCCCAACGAACGATATTCGGATGGGATTCCAAAACTCTCATATTACAAAAACCGAAATCGATGACTTCGTTTAGGGAGGCGCTCCCTTTCGTATCGGCAACCCACCAATGACTCAGACCTTCCACCGTCGAAATCGCCTCGAAAACCCGAGCCGACGGCAAAGCTACACCTACCCTGTGAAGTATATCCGGCATAAAATCCTCCGAATGAATTTTAAAACGGAGGATAGTCTATAGTGTTTTTTGGATCAATGCAAGAAACTAAATTGGATTAGGAACGTTTCTTTTTCTTGAGAATTCCGGAATAACCGCTCGGGATTTCAAGACTCAAAACGTCCAGAGCGTTTAAAGAATATTGAATGGATCTTCCATACAGTACGAGTGCGTAAAAGTCGTTACGGTCCCGATCGAACTTTTCGGCTTGGTTCAATTCTTCCTTTGCCATTCGAAAATAGTTAGAAGCCTTTTCTTCCGCGCTCGCGGAAACGGGAGTTTCTTCCGGATGATTTTTTTTCTGAAGATAACCTTCGGAATAAAGAACGATCAGATTCTTAGCCGAAACTTTTCCCGCTTCCGCAAAGTCCGCGGTCACCTGAGGAACCGCCCTTTCCAAAAGAAGAAGGGATTCTTCCCTTTCCCGAGCCGTGCCGGAACGTGCGAAATTTTGAAAACGATCCCGTAGTGTCGAGATACGATTCCAATTCTCTTCCTGTTTTTGAAACGGAATCGCCTTTCTGGATTCTTCCAAAATTCTGATTTTTCTTTCGATCGATTTTTTCTTTTCGCGAAAGGAAAGAGTTCCCGCGTTTAGATCGAGAATGGAGGACAAGAGCACGAACGCGAGGGTTAAAAGAAGAATGGTTTTCGAAAATTTTTTCAAGACGTTCTCCGCTCGCATTCGTATTTTAGAATATTCTTAATTTCCGGTTTTCGCGGGAATCGGAGGAAGAGTTTCCTTTTGAACCATATCGTCCGTACGGATCTCGTCGTTACTCATATCCATCAGAGAAATTCTTCCCGAAGTGATGAAAGAATAGTTGTCGTCGTGGATTTCGAGAACGTCCAAAGGTTTGTCCTTTGCCTCTCCGGGAGGAACGATTTTTCTTTGGATCAGATCGTTATCGATATAATTGATGAGAGTGTTTCTGATTCTTTCGTAATCGGAAATGTTTTCCTTTTCCGCGGACGCCTTGATATCGTCCAAGTTTACGAATTGATATTCCGGTTTATCTTCCGCGGGAGTTTTGGATGCGATCATCGCGAGAAGCGCGAACTTTCTCGCCCTTCTTGCGATCTTAATTCCTTCGCTATGCAACAGAAGTTTATAACGGAATTGATACGGAGCGGAATTGTACGCGGTGGTAAAATGATCCTCGGAACTTTTCAGATCCCGAAATCCCAAACGCAAAAGATGTTGTGCGATCTTATCGTTGCTTCTTACGATCAAAGGCGACGCGTATTCCAAAAGAACTCTTGAATTCTGAAGATATTGTTCGTGAGTCGCCTGATAAAGATCCTTCATTTCTCCCTGAGCGCCGCGCAGGTTTTTAAAGGAAAGGCTGTAATTGCTCTGAAAATACCACATATTTCCGTTAAAGTCGAATTGGTTCGCCTTTTTCAAACTCGCGTAAGAAGGAAGACTTCCCAGTTTTTTATAGAGTTCCTCTTTACCCGCAGTCGATGCGGGTGGAGTCGTTCCGGCTTCTGCCTTTGTGCTGTTAGGTGGAGTTTTATCCGGAGCGGAAGACGCGCTTTCGTCCAATATCGGAGCCAGATTGCTCACGCAGATATTGATGAATTTAAGATTGGTTTTATTCTCCCCAATCAGAATCCCTAGGTTGGTCTGATCCGGGGAAACGGCCCAAAGCAGTTCTCCGGAAATAAGAATAAATGCGATCAGTGCTGTTTGAATTCTGGAAACCATGGCTTTTCTCTCTATTGAATATCGGCCTTCCCTACTTTTTCCAAGGAAAAAAAGAGTAAATTCGCTCCGAATAAATTTACGGCTTGTCCGCAGAAAGGATTCATCCTATATGGAAGCGCAAGAAAGGTGCGACTCAAAGTATGAAACTCGATACTGCCTCCTTATTCAAAATCACCGCGAGGGCCTCGTTTACCGTTTTGGTGAATACGGTCTTTTTCACTCTGATCGGATGGACCTTCAACTGGATCCTTCTCGCGTTCTTATTTCCCGAAATGAAATCCTTTACGGACGGGATCGCCGGGATGCCCGCGGCGAGAGCGGGTGGAATCGGGGCGGTGCTCGTGCTCATTCTTCTCGTCATTCAACTCTGGCCGATCACATTGATGGTGCTCGCATTCGGGATCGTCTTTCCGTTTCTTCATTTTTTATTCGGTAAAAAATTCGCGGTCACCAAGGCGCTCCAGTTTTTGGTCGTGGACAATTCCGAAATCGTAAGCGCGTATCTTTCCGAAAAGTTGGAAGCGTCGATCCGCAAAAAGGCCGAGTCCGACGAGAACAAGGGTAAGAATTTTTCGATCTCGAAACAGATTCAAAATCTTCCCCACTATCTTTCCAAATTGGAAGACCTTCCTACCCCGATCCGATTTCTCGTAAAAAGAATCACGGGTAAACTCGGGATCGAAAACCTTCTTACGGAAGTTTCCGCGAGAATTCCGGATTCGGAAAATCCGAGCCCGGAAGATCTTCAAAAAGCGCTCAAACGTGCGATCGAATTTGCGATCCAGGAAACCTTTCTGCCTCCGAACCTAAATTGGTTTTTTATTCTGGGAGGAATCAACTTAGGTATATTCTTAATTCTGAAGATACTTTTTTAAATATTTAGAGAATTCGAATATTCTTTTTTTCTAAATCAATTTGGTTTCCGGGTCGTGAGAATTTTATCTTTTACTATTTTGATTGTTTTCGGCTGTAGTGGTGGTGATTCGTTTCAAGCCGCACGCGAAAACGTATCAAATTCCGCAAATCAAGAATGCGTCGGATACAAACGGATCGAAGACAAAGTATTTCTTTACGACGAGGAGATCAAAAATGCGGATTCTAAATCTTTTGAATGCATCGAGCACGAATACGCAAAGGATAAAAATCGAATCTACTTCGGTAAAACTCCGTTTTTAAAAGCGCATCCGCAAACGTTTGCCGTTTTGCAATTCGGTTACTCAAAAGATAAGAACAACGTATATTATGATTATTATTCCGGGAAAATAATTTCCGGAGCCGACCCGAACACTTTCGAAGTTTTAAATCTGGATATTTCCAAAGACAAAAATTTCGTGTATCATTTTTACAAACTCGAAGAGATTCGAATTCTCAAAAACGCGGACGCGAAATCGTTCGTAAAACTTCAGAACGATTTTTACAAAGACAAAAATTTCGGATTCGACGCAGAAGGTAAGATCGTGTATAAAATCGAGAACTCGGACCAAAGAACTCCCATTTTACATTGAGGTAAAAAGACATGGCCCTATCACAAATTGAAAAAGGCGAAATATTCCGCCGCTTACACGACCGAGGCACTTTTATCATGCCCAATGCTTGGGACGCGGGAAGCGCCCGTATGTTGGCCGGTTCCGGATTTGCAAGCATTGGAACGACCAGCGCGGGAATCGCTTTTGCGGCGGGTTTACCCGATCATCAGATCTTGGATCGTGATTCGATGCTGGAATATATTCAGAATATCGTATGTTCTTTGGACGTTCCGGTCAGCGCCGACTTGGAAGGGGGATACGGAATCGAACCGGATCAAGTTGCGGAAACCGTAAAAAGGGCCATTGCAATCGGAGCGGTGGGTTGTAATATCGAAGATCTTAGCGGCGACACTTCTTCACCTTTGCTGGACGTTCAACTCGCGACAGAACGCATTCATTCCGCGCGTCAGACTGCGAATGCTACGGGAATTCCGTTCACTCTCAATGCGAGAACCGATGCTTTCTTAACAAAACATCCGAAAGCCTTAGACGAGGCGATTCACCGCGCAAATCTATTTCGCAAAGCGGGCGCCGATTGTCTTTTTGTTCCGGGCGTTTACGATTTGGAAACGATTGAGAACTTAGTCCGTTCGATCGACGGCCCGCTCAATATCGTTATGGGTCTTGGTAAAAGCGAACTTACCCTATCCGGCTTACAGTCCTTAGGCGTAAGGCGAGTCAGCATCGGAGGAAGTCTCTCGCGCGCTTGTTTTCATCTGATTCGCGAGGCGGCGTTTGAAATGATTCATAAGGGTACATTCGATTTTTCGGAAGCGCAATATTCTCACAAAGAGCTTTGCGATTTCTTCGCGTCTTTTGGGGAAAAACAAAAGTGACGTCATAAATTTTTGATAAAATTCTTTTTAAATGGGAAAAAGCCTAACGCTTCTCACCGCTCTCGTTTGATGCCTCTTCCTCTGCCGCGGTCAAATCAGGAATCGGATTCAGATAAAACATTTTTTTCCAACCTTCTATGCTTTGATCCGCAAGCCATACATAAGGGAAAATCGTAACGATCACGTAGTGCAAATGAGTCGGTTTGCCGATCGCATTTCCGGTATTTCCGACGGTTCCGATTTTCGATCCTTTGTTTACGAACAACAAAACATTGGATTCGATTTCTTCCAAATGCGCGTAGTAGTGAATTCTCCATTTGGGGCCTAATACGAGAACCACGTTGCCTCCCATATCAATGTTTCCTCGGAAGATTACGATTCCTGAAACGGAAGAACGAATTTCCTTCCCGCGCGGAGCAAAAATATCCACTCCTTTGTGAGTGATTGATCTTCCCCAGGGATAAAACCAAAACGAATCGGAACGATAGCTCGAACGACCCGCATCCTGCACGGGTATAACGAAGTTTTGCGGAATCAGAAATCCGATGATTAGAATCGAAAGGATACAAAAACCGATTTTCATCTTATTGCTCAAAATCAAATGTTTTCATTTAATTAGAAAGTTAGAATATTCTAATTTATAAACTCCCATCGTCGATTACTGAACTTCCTTCTTTCGAATCGTCCATCCAGTCCAGGCACAGATCAAAGAAATGATCGGACTGCAAAGATTTAGAACCGCATAGGGAAGAAACACGACCACGGGAACGCCAAGCGCGGCGGCCATAAAGGAACCGCAGGTGTTCCAGGGAACCAAAGCGGATGTCATCGTTCCGGAATCTTCCAAGGCTCTCGAAAGATTTTTAGAATCGAGTCCGTGTTCTTCATACGATTTTTTGAACATCTTTCCCGGAACCAAAATCGAAAGATATTGATCCGAAGAAAGAAGATTGGCCGAAATGCTCGTGAGAATCGTTCCCGTCAAAAGAGATCGATCCGTATTCGCATATTTCAATATTCCCTTGGTGATCTTTTGGATAAAACCGGCGCCTTCCATCGCACCCGCAAAAAACATCGCCGAAAAAATCAACCACACGGTAGGAAGCATCGATGCCATTCCTCCCCGAGAAAGAAGAGCGTCCGTGATCGGGTTTCCGGTTCTTGTGGAATTTCCTTTGGAAGCGGCGTTCAAAACCTGTTTGTAAACTTCCTGAAAGTTTAAGTCCGGATGTTGTAAAAAAATTCCGGATAAAACCCCGGAAAGAATTCCCGCGAGAATGGACGGGATCGCGGGAATCTTAAAGTAGATCAACACGAAGGTCAAGATCGGAGGAACGAGCAAGGCCGGATGAATCCGAAACGAACCTTCCAGAAGACGGATCACTTCCTGAACCTTTTGATCTCCGATTTCCGAACCGTGATAACCGAAACCAGCCCAAGTAAAAAATACGAGCGCGATAAAAAACGCCGGCAAGGTAGTATATAACATATGTTGAATATGCGTAAACAACGGTGTTCCCGCGATCGAAGAAGCGAGATTCGTGGTTTCCGAAAAGGGGGAAAGTTTATCTCCGAAATACGCGCCCGATACGATCGCACCCGCCGCGATTCCCGGAGAGATGTCGAGAGTGGTTCCGATTCCCATAAGAGCGACTCCTACCGTTCCCGCCGTGGACCAGGAACTTCCGGTAATCAAAGAAACCACGGAGGATAAGATACAAGCGGTAGCCAAAAAGAAAGAGGGTTTGAGAATTTTCAAACCCCATACGATCATCGAGGGAACGATTCCCGACCAGATCCAAACTCCGATCAAGGAACCGATCAATAAAAGGATGAGCACAGGTTTTAAGACGTTCTTCAGCGACTCGAGAATCTGGTCTTCCAGAAATTCCCATTTCACTCCGAGACGAATTCCGAGCAAACCGGCAACGGTTCCCGAAAGAATCAAAAGCATCTGAGCCGGACCGTCCACGGTTCCGTTTCCGAATACGACTCCCGCGTAACCGAGTCCCATCACGAGAACGATCACCGGGATTAAGGATTCGAACAAACCGGGTGTGATCGTTCTCATAAAAAATCCTTTGGAAGGGGCGCGCTGATCCTCGTTCTTTTTTTCGTAATCGGATGCGTAAATCGAATCGAATATGCGTGTAAGGCCTGTCTTTCCATACCGAGTCTTGCGGTTAGATCCGGATTTTTTTCTTCGATAAATTCCAAAAACACGTTCTCATCCTTTCCATAGAGTTTATCACCCCAAAGCGGAAAACCCAAACTACAAAGTGTCGCCCGAATCTGGTGCATTCTCCCCGTAATCGGTTTGCAAAGAACGAATGAGGAATCCTTTAACTTTATAGATTTATTAAATTCAATTTTCCTAAAATAGGTCAGACAGATTTCCTCGTCGGTTTCCGCGGAAGTCACACCTTCCAAAACGACGCTCTTTTTCAAACTCCGTAAACTCCGAGAACCTCGATCGATTTTGCGCTCCTCAAAGGCCCTCTTCTTTCGAATCGCGGAACTCGCGTCGGATTTTAAAACTCCGTAGCCGACTTTTCGTTTCGGAAATTCTCCGTATACTTTTGTAATATAGTATTTTTGAATATTCCCGGAGCTGAATAAACCGGATAAAAACGAAGCAGTCTTCGAATCCTTGGCAAACAGCACCACACCCGAGGTTTCCCGATCGAGTCTGTGGATCGTAAACAAATCTCCGAAGTTTTTCGATTCCTGCAAAAGTGTAAGAAGATTGCCCTTTCGATACACACCCGCGGGGTGAACCGGAAGATCTCCCGGTTTATCGACAGCGACTATAAAGTCGTCCTCGAAAAGAATTTGATAATCGGTTCGAACGGGAGGTTCCTCTTTTTCGATCGGTTGATAAACGACAAGGTCCCCTTCTTTGATCAAAATTCCGGGTTTTGTTTTTTTACCGGAAAGCAAGATTCTTCCCTCTAAAATTTCCTTTTGCCACGCGGTTCTGGAATGATAGGTGAACTTCTTGGAAAGAAAATGATCGAGTCTGGTTCCGGATTCTTCCTTGGAAATACGAAAACTCAATCGTTCGGATATAGGATCCGATTCTTCCCCTTCCGAATTTTCGATTGAATGGGAACGATCGATCAAAACCGCGCTCAGACTCAGGCTTCCTTGGAATCGACGTATGTCTGAATCATATTCTCTTCTCTTTCGTTTAAGTTGAAGAACTCACAACCGATTCTAAACATCTTATCCGTATTGTTGATGTTTCGGATAACGGCTCGAAAGGTTCCCTTACTTTCCGCGGAAAGATTCAGATCGAATAGGATCGTTTCTCCCACGGCGAAACTTCTGGAAAAGAATATGGATTGAGGATGAAAAAAACCTACCCCTTGCATGGAGATGTTGTCCACGTTACATCGTTCCTTCGATTCCTGAAAGAAACCGGATGCGATCACTTCCTTAGAAACGGCGTTCGCGGCTATATTAGCGGAATTGAAATCGTTCGTCGTCAGTTCCTTGTCGGCGAGAACCTGAACGTAACCGAGAGGAGTATAACCTTTATAACGAATCATGATGGAAATTTCGGAAATAATTCCGTTTTCAAGTTTGTTCACCGCGATTAGCTTTTGATATTCGGGAAAGGGAAGAAATTGAAAACCGCCGCTTCCGTCTCCCTTGGAGTTCCGATCGACGACGTAGATCGGTTGATCGAAGTTATACATCAATCTCAATCGGTTGTCCATACGATCCGAAAAGAAAATATTGGAATGAGGATACGTTTCCTTCATTTGTTTCGCGTGTTTTTTTACGATCTCGTCTATCTTTTTATCAGCAAATCCTAATGTTTTTCTCAGATTGGATTGATTGATGATGTTCGTAAGAGTGATCTGCGATCCGACTTGGGAAGAATCCACATGAATCCTTTCCTCGGTTCTTTGCGCGACCGTAACCTGAATCGCGGTTGCAAGCAGAAGTTCCACACCGTTCGCGGCGTTGTGCATTTCCACGTTGAACAAGGCCGCAAACCTGTGATTGTTGTGAACGAGAAAAAGTTTTCGATTCTGCTCCGCAGGAGTTCCGGGAGGAAGTGTTACAACGATTCGAACCGTATCTTTTAATCCGACAACACGCACAGGAAGAGGTCTGTTGTTGACCAGAATGACGACTGGAAGTCTCGTAAAAAGCGACAGTAGAATTTTGTGAATCCCTTCCGGGTCATTGATGATTTTATCCATGAGTTTGGCGAGATCCGTTTTTCCGTCCGCGTCCGGCTTAGGGCCTAATTTGCGGTTTGAATAGTGAATCGGAAAAGCCGAGTTAGTAAAACGATTTTCTCATTCGGAAACGGAATTTTCTTCGTCTAATTTTTTACGAAAGAGAAGATCCGTATCGATTCCTTTCAGGGTTTCGACACCGGTGACATTCATCGATTGCAAAAGAGTTTCAGTGTACTGAGAAATCAGGAATCGAACTCCGGCAACTCCGCCCCCGACCGCAAAAATCGCCATCGGTCTTCCGACCAAAACCGTATCCGCGCCGAGTGCGATCATCTTAAAGATGTCCATTCCGCTTCGAACTCCCCCGTCCACTGCGATTGGGATTTTGTCACCCACTGCTTTTCGAATTCCGGAAAGAACTCTCGCGGTTCCGGGCATATCGTCCAAAACCCTTCCGCCGTGATTGGAAACAACGATACAATCCGCTCCCGCGTCGATCGCGAGTTTTGCGTCTTCGGGAGTCATGATCCCTTTTACGATGAAAGGAAGTTTGGTAAGAGATCGGATTTTTCCGAGTTTGGAAACGTCGCGTGTCACCGAAGAGATATTCTTCAGCGCCATCGTTTTGAAGTTCACCGCGTCCACGTCCATTCCGATCGCGAACAATCCCGCGCTTTCGGATTCCTGAAATCGTTCCTTGAGAAGACCTTCGTCCTCTCTCGGTTTGCAGATAAGAATCGCGTCCGCTTTCGTTTTGCGAACCGCTTCGAGCATGATGAGATATTTATCGGGGCTCGCACCGTCGCCTAACCATGCTAAGGTGCCCGAGGTTTGACAACCTTCGAGTAAGGTTGCGGCGAACGTAAATTCGTCCATAGCCCCGTTCATGTTCGTGACGGCTCCGGTCATCGGAGCGGCCATCATCGGTGTTTTGATTTTTTTACCGAGGAAACTCGTCTCGACAGAGGCTTGCGTATGTTCTCGGATGTATTTGGGGAGAATGGAATATTCCTGAAGTGCGTTTATATTGTCTTGGAACGTAAGCATTCTTCCCAAGCCGCCCATACCCGGAACACCGGACGCACAATCGGTTCCGTCACAAACCTTACAGACCCAACAAACTTCCTTACCGAAACGAAGTCTTGCGTTCTGTTGAATTTCTTTTTCGGAAACGGAATACAGTTCGTCGCAGGTAAAACGAATCGTATTCTTCACTTTGTCGAATACCGCTTCCGCTTCTTTTAAAGTGTCCGCGCTGATGATAACGTGTCCCGTCTTTTCGATGTTATTCGTGGGCTCTTGGATAATGTCCCCGATCTTATTCATAAAGAATAGATCTTTGACCCCGTCTATCTTACGGGTTTCTTCGATTCCATCTATGGAAAGAAGTTTTCCTCTCGGAGCCAAAAGACTTCTTTCGATGGAAACCCTTTGTAAGGTGGGAGTTAGATTGTCCGGTTCTTCCCCGAGCGCGATCAAGATGGCCGCGCGGTTCAAGTTGATTCCCGATGAAAGAGGAAACGTAAACGCGGACATAAAACCGCCGGAAAGCCTCGCCGCGATCTCACCGACCTTCACTCCGTCCGGAGTTACCTTGATATCGCCCTTGCCCGCTCCGAGATTGATTCCGAGCGCCTTCATACTTCGGAACATCACGTCTTCCACTTCTTTTAGAATGGAAGGGCTCAAAGCGGAAGGCATATTGTGTCCCATCTCGATGAAGAACGGTTCTCTTTCGATGATTCGATCCGCGATTCCCGTGATCGCGAAATTTCCGTTCCACGTAAGAGCGTCCACGGAAACTTCCGGACCGGGCATGTATTCCTCGAGAATCATTTCACCCGTGGGAGAATATTTCTTTGCGTGTTTGAAGGCGGCTTGTAATTCTTCTCGGTTCTCCACCTTGATCACTCCGCGCGCGCCCATGTTGTCTGCGGGTTTCATCACAAGAGGAAATTTCAAAAATTCTAATGCGTCCCTCGTATCGGAAAGACTCCAAACGGGTGCGAAACCGGGAAGCGGAATCCCCGCTTTTTTCAAACGCTCGCGCATCTTTACTTTGTTCGATGCGGCTTCCGCGTCCACGTAACGAATCCCGGGGAGATCGAGCGCGTTTGCAACCGCGGCCACCGTCATACTCGCATCGGTCCCTGCGGTGATCACTCCGTCGATCTTGATCTTGGTCGCGAGTTTTTTGGATTCGCGAACCATACCTTCGATATCTTTTGTGCTCATCACCATCGGAACGTCGCAGATCTTCATCCCAAGCGCGTCGCCGTTCATGTCTGCAACGACCGTGGTGAGTTTCATCATTCTCGCGGTTTGAATGATCGGAACTTGGAGAAGTCCTCCGCCTACGATGAGAATCGTCTTTCCGGTAATTTTATGACTTAGAGACAAAAAGGAAATCCTATCTTAACTTTGAAGGGAAACTGCGGGTTCGGCTTCTCGGGTTTGCATCTCTATACTTCCCTTACGGATGATTCCGCCTAACAACAGATAATCGGAATCCAGAGGATAAAACACCGCGGATTGTCCCGGAGTTACACCGCGAACGTCTTCGAGAGGATTGACCACCAAGTCTTCCCCCACTTTTGTAATACGACAACGGATCGGAGTATGTCTGTAACGCACCTGAACCCTACACTCGATCGATTCTCCCTCGTTCAAAGGAGAAAGTCCCTGGTAGTTTGCGTCGATCACGGAAAAGGAACCCGTATAGGTTTCATTCTCTTCTCCTAATATTACGGAACCGTCATCTTCGATCGCGATGACATAGAGAGGATTTTTCCAAGCGATCCCGAGTCCCTTTCTTTGACCGATCGTAAAGTTCTCGCGTCCCTTGTGTTTGCCGATGATACGACCGTCTCTGAGTTTGAAAAAACCCGGAGTGAACTCCACATTTTTCTTTTCCAAAAACTTTCTATAGTCGTTTTCAGGAATAAAACAAATCTCTTGAGACTCCGCTTTTTCTGCGACCGGGAGTCCCATTCTTCTCGCGATCTCGCGCACTTCCGGTTTTGTCATTTCACCGAGAGGGAATATTACGTTTTTTAAATTCTCTTGAGAAAGTCCGTATAAATAATAAGCCTGATTTTTTCCGACGTCGATCCCGTTTGCGATCGCAAAACGATCTCCGTTCTGCGCGATACGCGCATAATGACCGGTCGCGATCTTGTCGATTCCGAGAGCCTTCGCTTTTTCGAACAGCGCTCCGAACTTCACGAATGTATTACATTCCACACAAGGGTTCGGAGTTTTTCCGTGTTGATAATCGTCGATAAAACGATCGATTACCTTCTCTTGAAAAACCTTTTCCATTTTAACGACGTAAAAAGGAATCTTCAAAGAAAGACCGACATCTCTCGCGTCGCGGATGTCTTCGGGGGAACAACAGGATTTTTTAGTCGTGTCGCAGGCGGGGGCTTCGTATTCCCAGGTTCTCAAGTTGACACCGATGACTTCGTAACCTTCTTCCATAAGAAGGCCCGCGGTCACCGCGCTGTCCACTCCGCCGCTCATCGCCACTATGATTTTACCCTTGCTCATCTCTTCCCGCCGTCTTTCCCTACTATACCTATAAGACTCCGTTTCATGTCCAAAAGAATTCTATACTCGTTCATCCAGTTTACCCCGAGAATTCCCTGAATTCGAACACCGGTCGGAACACCTGAAAAATCCACCGGAAGGCCCGAGGGGAGAATTTCCAAATTATCCACACATATAGACGTAGAAAGAACGCAGAGTTTACGAACAAAACGGGTTCGGATATGGGTGATTTTTCCCTGAAAATTGATTACGGGAACGGTCCGGCTCCAGATCGTTTCTTCCACGATATCCGGGATCGTTTCCGGAAGCTCCAAAACGCTCGGATCGGCTCCCGTATCCAAAACCAAAACCGCCTTGTCCTTTGTTCCGTAATTGATTTCAAGAACGGGCAAACCCGAGAAGAATCGGAGCGGCATCGTATTTTGTGTAATCCCCGGAAATTCAGTCATCATGGACTCCGCGAATTCTCCGCCGGTAGTTTCCAAAAAACGAATCCGAGAAGGATATTCCAATATTAGAATTTTCTCATACAGAGAATCCATTCCTATGATTCCGTCCAACTCCAGATTTCCGGAAAACGTATGAGAATGGACGGTCATGTCCTTAAAGATCGCGTGAGAATTGTGATAGAGTTGAACGGTTCTGATTCTTCGGTAGGAATCGTCCTTTCCACCCGGAAAGGTGACCGCGATTCTTCGTTTGGCGTCCCGCTCCGTAAAAAACCGTTCATCCAAAAAGGAGAATCTGGAACCGGTATCCACTAAAAATCGAAGAGGCTTTTGATCCGGAGATAAAGAAAGTTGAATAAAACGAAATCCGTTCTTTTGGTAAAACGGAAGAATGATTTCGACTCCCCCGGAAACCACAGTGATCTGCGCCTTCGAGGGAATCAAAGAACAGGAGAGAAAAAGAAAAATTAAAAAAGAATAAAGGATCCTCAGATAAGTTTTTTGATACATTTCTGATTGGAACATCGTGTGTAGTCTATCACGCAGTCCCTGTACTGAATTCCCGTAACCGGATCTGCGGGTTTGTATTCTATGAAACACGAATAAGGAGAAAAATCAAATTTTTCTTTCCCGAGAGCGCGATCCTGGATCCGTTTTGTGAGCTCGTTTTCTTCAAGCCCGCTTAGAGGAGCTTGGTACAGCAGGAGATTCTTTTCCATACCGTACCCATCGGCAGATTTTAAAAAAAGAAAAGTTTTTCTAGTTCTCTTTAAAACAAATGGTCTGATTTTTTCCCGAATGTTTGGCCTCGTAAAGTGCCTTATCCGCTCTTTCAATCAGATCCCGGTTGTTCTTATCTTTGGCCCAAAACTGAGAAACCCCCACGGAAAGGGTCACCTTTAGATCCGGTCCACCGTTCGGGTTCTTTACGGAACTCGCTTCCACGGCCTTACGGATCTTCTCGCCCATTTCGTAACCTCGTTCCAGGTCGGCGCCCGGCATCACGAGGCAGAATTCTTCCCCGCCGTATCTGGCCGGAGTATCGTGTTTGCCCGCGTTACGAATGAGTTGTCTTGCGACTTCGATCAAAACCTGGTCACCCGCTTGGTGACCGTGCGTATCGTTGAACTTCTTAAAGTTATCCACGTCCGTAAACAGAAGTGTGAGATGGGATTTTTTCTTTCTACATCGATCCATCTCTTCCTTGAGTTTTGTTTGGAAGTAATGATGCACCTTGAGTCCGGTCATCATATCGACGGTCGCCAATTCATAAAGACGAGAATTCTCCACCGCAATTCCGGCGAGAGTAGAAAGGGTCGTTAAGAAGTCACGGTCCTCTTCTTGAACCTCGCTCATGGTCATCTTTTCACCCAGAACCAGAAGTCCGTTCACCTTTCCCTTTGCGTTCAAGGGAATGATCAAATCGGCTCCGATTCCGCGTAGAAAGTCGACCTCGTTCACGGATCTTCCCATACTCTCTTCGATCTGGTTTATGGTCATAGCCTTCATTCTAGTTTCCATAAACTGAATGAGAGCCGCGTCCGTTTTGATTCGAAAAGATTTTTCGTTTTCGGAAAGATCGAATCCTTTATAACTCGGATCGAGTTCGAAAAAATCCGAATCCGCTTCCGGGCTTACGTAGATCGCGGCCTGAAGAGTTTGTAACTGAGCGAGACAAATGTTTAAAATTGCATCCATTAGATATTTGTAATCTAATGTGGAATTAAGCGCCTTGCTGATTTCTAATAATTGCTTTTGATCATAGATTTTCTTTTCCAGATATTCTATCATCAAGGGATCATTTTCTTTACTGATCAATCGGTTGGTTCTCCGGTCTCTGTAGATACTAAGGGAGTTTTTTCCAATTTGTGGTCGAGTTTGATTCGACGCTTTTTTTCATTCGAACTGATTCTCTTTAAGAGGTTATCAGACCAATTTTTCTTTAAAAATCAATTCTTTTTGTCGATTTATTCTTGCTTTCGAAGGTTCTTCACGAATACTGACCTTAAGACACCGCGCGGTGGAGCAGCTGGTAGCTCGTTGGGCTCATAACCCAAAGGTCATAGGTTCGAATCCTGTCCGCGCTAGTGTTTTAATCCTTCCCTCTTTCTTTTCAAGATAAATTTTAAATCCAAGAGTTGTTTTCCCATATAACTTCGTATTATAAGAAGTTTGCTATCTTTTTTATTTTTAGAACGTGAATATTTACTCGCAGATTCGCGTTAGACTATTCTCGTTAGGCGGACTAATCATAAAGCACTAATAGGATTCTTCATTTTAGAATCCTATTCTATAGAATGAGACTACGGATTTTCTTTTTAACTACCGAGTTCTTGAGAACGTTTCGTCGCTGATTGGACCGCTTCTAAAACCGCGTTGGTAAATCCATTCTTTTCCAATTCCGCAAGCCCCGCGATCGTTGTGCCTCCGGGAGAAGTCACCTTATTTTTCCAAACCTCCGGATGTGTGGAAGGATCCTTCTTTCTTTCCTTTCGAAGAAGTTCGGCCGAACCGATCACGGTTTGTATGCTTAGATCCAAGGCTTCCTGATAACCCAAACCGGAAAGAACTCCTCCTTCCGCCAAGGCTTGTATGAACTTGAACACATAGGCAGGTCCCGATCCGGAAAGTCCGGTTACGGCATCGATGAGGGATTCGGAACCGAGTTCCACGGAATGTCCTAAGGATTGAAAGATGTCCGATACGGTTTCATACAACGTTTTGTCTCCGTAGTAACCGATCGCTCCTTCCGATACCAGCAACGGAAGATTCGGCATCACTCGAACGACTTGAGATCCGGAAGGTAGATCCTTTCGAATCGCCTGAGTTCCGATTCCCGCGGCAACGGAAATAATTTTTTTTGGAGTTTGAATCTGTTTGAGAAGTTCGGAAACCTTCGCCGGTTTTACGCATACGATGATCACTTCGGATTTGGAAACGAATTCTTCCCACGAAGATACGAGTTCTATTTTTTGATTCGAGGTCATGTAAGGATCGTATCCGAACACTTGTGTCGGATAACGTTCCTTGAGGGAAAGATAAATCGCCCCTCCCATATTTCCGCATCCTGCGATTCCGATCGTTTGTTTCATATCAATTCCTTTCTCCAAAAATAGCGCTTCCCACTCGTACAAAATCGCTTCCCTCTTCTACTGCGATCCTATAATCTCCGGACATTCCCATCGAAAGTTTTCCCTCGGGTAAATAATCCTTTCTAATTTGAGAGAGTTCCCGAAAAACGTTTCTGGTTCCGATCGGATCTCCGTCCGAGGGACCCATAACCATCATTCCTTCGAGTTTACAAAATGTGTTGGATAGACTTTCTTTTTTTTCGAGCGCGGCGATCAGTTCTTTTTTTTCGAAACCGTGTTTCGAATTTTCTCCGGTTAGGTTCGCCTGAAGAAAATAACGGATTTGTTTTTGTTCTTTCTCCGCTCTTGCAAGCAGTTCGTTTACGGTCGCGAGCGATCCGACTCCGTGCGCGTAAGAATAACCCGAGAATAATTTCCGCAAGGTCCCACTCTGAACCGGTCCGATATGATGCAGAACCAGGGAAGAATTTTTTTCGCCGATCCAAGACGAGAATTTTTCAAGCCCTTCCTGGATTCGATTTTCTCCGAAGTGTGATACTCCGCCTTCGATCGCTTCCTTTACTTTTTCCAAGGGCTGAAATTTGGAGACTGCGATGAGAACGGGAGGGTTTGCGGGTCTGAGTTTTTTTAACTCTTCGTTGATTTCTTGATAACGTTCCCGGATTCCCATGTCATTCTTTGGTTTTTAACTTTTCCATTTCCCGTTCCAATTTTTGAACCCTTTTTTCAAGGCTTCGTTTATCGGACTTACGAGTTTTGTGTTTTTTCTTCGTATGAGAAATTCCTAATTTTCTTTCGAGGCGGTTCACCCTTGTTTCCAAGGAACGGATTCTTTTTCCGGTCTTCACGGAAGAAGCTTTTTTCATCCTCGATTTTTTACCCGAGCTGATGTGCTGTTTTTTGGACTTTCGATCGGCTTTGGTTTCCCAATCCTCTCTGGAATCCTCGATTCTTCTTTTTTTGGGCTCTTCTTCCTTATAGACATTGGTTTCGTCTTTGGGAGGATTCCATTTTTCTTCGGAAGCCTTTTCCTTCGGAGATTTTTCAGCGGAACGCTGGTGTTTCTCCTCGGGCCATTCTTCCTTGAGAGATTTGTTTTCTTTGGAGGTCGGGTTTTCTTTTTCGTTCGAGGAGAATTCTCCGGGCGTCGGACCTTTTTTTTCTTCGGTCGGAAGAGAGTTTAGATCGTTGGGAGAAATCGGAGGTTCCGAATTCATTTCGGGACTTAAGATGACGCGGTCGGTTTTGGAGTTACTCGAGACTTCTTCCCCTTCCTTCTTTTTTAAGAATCGGGAAATGTCTTCTCGAAACAGATAACTGTAAACGATCAGCGATCCTAAAAGTAAAACTAAGATTCCCGAAAGGAGAATTTTCAACTGGTCTCTTCTCATGTTTGCACCTGTTTACAATATCGGTTTTTTCCTCTGTTTTTAAGTCTCATTTTCTCCGAATAGAATCCTGTGAGAGCCTTGTTTTACGTCCGAGTTTTGACCGCGGTTTGTGTTTTGGCTTCCGCATTGGGTTTTGTCGGATCTACGACCGACCTTCGCTCCGCTCCCGTCAAACGAGACGAGGACGAAATCAGCCGGGTTCTGATTTTAGAAAAGATACTCTCGGATTGGAAGCAATACAATCTTTTTCTTGTGGATTCTTTCGACGGAGAAAGGCCCTGGGAAATTTACAGAGGGGTTTCTTTTTTAAACGAGATTCGATTTAACGCGCTCGTTCCCGAGAACTCCGCCTTCAAAAAGGAAAGAGAATCGTATCCTACTCTCTCTCCGGCAAACGACTATCGGTCGATGATGGTTCAGACCTTTTTTGAAAATCCGAAACACGCACATATCGTAATTCGTCCCAAAGAAAAGATCCGACTTCCGATCGGAACCCCTACAAGAATCTTTTTTTGGATGAGCGCTTCTTCTCAAAACGCGAGGCTCGAATTGATTCTCCATCAACATAAGTCGAAGGAGATCGTTCTGGATCTGGGAGATTTGAGTTTTGACGGTTGGAAAAGAATCGAAAAGAAATTGGAGATCCCGGACAGAAATACGAGGTTGAATCGAAGTCTTCGTTATCCGTTCGAGATCGCGGAGATTCGATTGATCCCCGGTCCGTTTCAGAAAAAGGGAGAATTCGTTTTTTATCTGGATCGGATGGGAATTCTCGTGGATACGAGGGACGAAGCCTATCCGGGCGCGGAAATCAAAGATAATTGGGGTACTGGTTTCTGAAGAATTCCCCGAGTTCGGACGGCGTTTTCGGATTAAACTGAAACGTATCCCAACCCAAATATCCCGCGGCTTCCACGTTAGACGCGTTGTCGTCGATCAATACGTATCTCATTCCCGGAAAATCGGTTTGAATCCATTGAAAGTATTCTTCCGCGGGTTTACGCGCCCCGAGTTCGCAGGAAAAATAAAGTTGATCGAAGTGGGAAAAGATTTCCTGCATCTCCGGAAATTTTTGGAGTTCCTTATACCAGACGGAATAGTTGCTCGCGAGCACGAGTCTGTTTCCGTTGGCCTTGAGAAGTTTTATGATTTCGACCGTTTCTCCGATCAATCGAACCTTTGTGAACATGAGTTCCTTGATCTTTCTCGGATCGGGTAAATCCCCGTTTCTATATTCGGGAAGATAGAATCTTTCGAAAAATTCGTCCTCTTCGATCCGGCCTTTTTCGAATTCGATAAAGGCCTCTCTTTCCCGTCCCTGGATGAATTTTTCTCTCGATTCGCTAGGAAGTATTTTATAGAGTGCAGAATGAAAGGGATCCTTGATTAAGGTGTCCATCAGATCAAAAGCAAATAGAACTCCGCTCATAAACCTATGATTTTTCTCTATCAAATCCTGACGATCTTTCTTCTCGTCTTTATCGTTCCGATCATTCTCTTATTTCCGTCGGTAAGGCGTTTTTTAGGAAAACGTTCCGCGGATCGGAAAAGAATTCTTTCCAAACCCTTGGATCTTTCCGGTAAACATACGATCTGGCTACACGCCGCGTCCGTGGGAGAACTCGATCAGTGCAGGGCCTTGGCCTTGGAATTTCGTAAGAACGATCCTTCCGCATTTTTGATCCAATCCGTTTTTTCGGACAGCGTAAGGGATTCTCAACTTGAGGCGTTTCCCGCCGATGAAACCTTTCGTCTTCCGATCGATACTCCGTTCGCTTACGATTGGATCTTTTCTCATTTTCATCCCAAGGTTTTAGTTTTGATGGCTTGGGACACTTGGCCGAATCTGATTTTGGCTTCTAAAAGATTCGGCACCAAGGTCGTGTTGGGTTCTGCGGTGATCGGAAGTCGTAAGGACGGTTTTATGGGAAGATTGACCCGAGCTGTGTTTCGACATCTGGACGGAATTTATCCTTCTCATGAATCCTTTTATGACGCGTTTCGCGCGCTCGTTCCGGAGAATGTTCCGGTCAAAGTTTTGGGCGACACAAGATTCGACACCGTTCTCAAAAAAATCGAGGACAACAAAAAAGAATTCAAAAAACCTAAGAATTATCCATATTCAAAAATCATTCTATTCGCATCCACTTACGAACCTTGCGAAGAATTGATCGTGTCTCTGCACACGCTCATCCGTAAAGAAAATCCGAATTTGTTAAACGAGTTCGCGTTTTGGATTTTTCCGCACAAAACTTCTCCGGATCGGATTATTTCCATCGAGCACCGTCTCCAGGACGCGAAGATTTCCTATCAAACTTGGACGTCGACTCCGTATGAAACCATGTCCGCCCAAACGATCGTATTCGACGTGTTAGGTGTTTTGGCATTTGCGTATCAGGCCGCGGACTTCGCGTATGTCGGAGGCGCTCTCCACAATCGAGTTCACAACGTGTTGGAACCCGCCACTTTCGGTTTGCCCTTGATGACCGGTCCTAAGATTTCGAATTCTCCCGAAGCGACGATTTTGCAGAAAATGGGCGGTTTGTTTGTTGTCTCGAACGCTGAAGATATATTCAAAATTTTGAATCTTTCGGAGAAGGAACTTGCGACAATTCGAAAGAACAACCGTGAATTTGTTCAATCCGGTCGAGGTGCGGCGAGAAGGTTGTATGAGGAGATCAAGGGTTTGATCTAGGAAGGTTGTAGGAGGCCGACGATTTTTTCCGGAATCGCGCCCCACCCTGATTTTGGGTGGTGGGGTGAGGTGGTGGGAAAGGTTCCGAATTTTTTCTATATCAGAAAATCATACTCTTCGCAAGTAGAATTTACCACCCTTAAAATGTAGGAGTTCCTACTTTTTGATTCAGACGATTCTCACTCTGGCCCGCCCTCTATTCTCCGTTTCAAAATTCTTAAAATAGAATTTTGAATATCCCTCATCAGAAAATCACCCCAAAGAGACGCGTAAAAATTAAAGCGAGTGGATAGACGGTATTTACTTCTCAAATGAAGAACGACGTTTTGTTTTCCATTATTTTTTAGAGTTTTATTATATTCTAATTCATATTCTCCCTGCAACGCGTCGAAATAGATTCCGCCGGGCACAACGTGAGGATCCAATGTGGTCAAGGGAGTTAGATTCGGATCGGCTTGGATCTCGAACTTCAATCTGTGTTGAGGGTCCCATTCGGTGATCGTTTCGTAAAAAACCAGTCCTTTCTCGAACTTGGCTTCTCGAATTCCTCCGATTCCTTCCTTAGAAAGAGTCGCTTCTACCGGTCGCGGAAATCCCATCGAATAAAAAAATCCGTCCTCGGTTTTTTCAAGCTCTCGAATGCGAATGATGTTCTTCCAAATTTTTTCAGGTGTGGAATCGATTTCAATCCTCGTTTCTACAAAACGAATTTCATTCGGCAAATCCCAATAGGTTTCGAAATATCCGGTCACAAGTGGAAGAGAAAGAATTCCGAAAACGGCAAGCAGATTTGTTCTGTTCTCGGGAAAGATATAAAACCAAATCGCAACCGCAAGCCCGCCTAAACTCGATAAGACGAGATAAATGGGAAGACCCATGATGAGACAAATCATTCCTTCAAAATTGACTATAAGCGCAAAGAACATGGAAACGATCGTCGGTAGCCAAGGAAAGAATATATGGAACAAAACGGATCGGGGTTTTGTTCTTTCGACGCTATAGGAAGAGATCACTCCGATTAAAAAGGGAAGAATAAAAATTCCTCCGTAAGTCATTCCGAGCCCTAGTTCCTTTAAGGATTCGATTCGAAAACAATACTGCACGGCCAAGGCATACAAAACCGAAATTACGACAGGGATCAAAAAAGAACGGAGAATCATAACGTTGAAGGTGATCGTGGTTTTTGAAAACTGGCAAGAAGAAAGTAGGAAAGAATCATCGAAAACCAAACTTTGTCGGAGTTCCGACGATCTTATTGTAAAAACGATCGCCCCACCCTGATTTTGGGTGGTGGGGCGAGGTGGTGGGAGAAAATTGCTAATTCCCTTTAGCAGAAAATTCGGCTTTCGTAAACCAAAATAAATCCGCGCAAATTTTGTCGTACCTCCAACAAAAATTCCTCTTCTACACCTGAACGATCCAGCGGCAATACTGCAATGTGGTCAATCCAACTAATAAATATATAATTCTATTTCTTAGTTTGGGTAATCGAAGTATAAAATTCTTGTTGAAATTCCGTTAACATCGGCTGGTATAATTCTATCTTATTCGCTTCTCTTTTGTTTCTTTCGGCTTCCGTAGGTTGGGTAAATTCATTACCCTCTCCTTCTCTGGCCGGATTCCACCATGCAAACGTGATCTGATAGGTGCTTACGTCTTCCCATCTTTTCAATAGATTTAAATTTTCATCATATACCAATATTGTTGTTTCAGTGTCTGACTCTGCCCACAAAGGAATCGTAAATAATGTTGGTAGCGCCAATAATAAAGTTGGATATGCTTTTATGGGATTTAATTTTCCAGTCTTATAAAACGGCGGACCCAATATTCCAACAACGTAATATTTTACATCCCGCTTCTTTAATTCACAATCGTAAGTCGTCTTACTACCTTCTGCATTAACCTTTATTTTTACGACGTGCGAAATTTCGGGCAATCCGCTTCTTTTGACCAACTCCATGTAGTTCGAACAAAATTCATTCACCTTTGTCTTAGATACACCATGATTCATTCCCGTCTCTTTGATATTTTGAATCGGGGTGCCGAATTCCTTTAAATGAATTTTAAAATCTTGTTGATAATTCAATATGGCTTCGTAATGCGATGTATTTCCTTCCCTTCCAGTAAATACCTCTCTAAACGGATAAAATCCGACTAAGGCAACTTTTTTCGGATCAATTTTATTTATGATAGAGTTCAAATCCGCCACCTTTGCAGGGCGTACAAAATTTCTAGAACAGCTTAACAATATCGTAAACTGTAATATTATAATAAATATCTTCA
Organism: Leptospira barantonii; assembly: GCF_002811925.1. Lineage (NCBI taxonomy): Bacteria > Pseudomonadati > Spirochaetota > Leptospiria > Leptospirales > Leptospiraceae > Leptospira > Leptospira barantonii. The sequence goes on along the minus strand of NZ_NPDS01000009.1, from coordinate 81,929 downwards.
TATTTACATTTCCTTAAATAAACTTCCGGCAAGAATAGAATTCTATTCGGTATCGTCAATTTTTTACTAATGATCGCGAAACGCAAACTCAACCTTGAACATTGTAATTTGAGATATTAGAATTTAATTTCAGAAAACCGTCGTTCAATCCTACTTTAAAGGGAAGCGTAACCATACATCCACAAAACAAATCCCCGCGGGAAACTCAGCGGCGAAGCTCTTCTACGGATCCCGCGCCAGGGATCAAAGCGATGCATTAACGAACGACCCGTAGAGAGTGAGTTTGAGTTAATACAGTCGGAACGACCGAAACGAAGTGGAGTCGCGACGAGCCCGGTCTTTCCGATTGAAAATCGGAAGGAGGCGCCCAAACTTTTCCAAACTCCCCGCCAATAAAAAAGGCCCTCCCGCTTTCGCGAAAGAGCCTTCTATTTTAAGAAATTCTAATTTAGAAAATTTTAATGGAAAATTCTAAAAATCAGTCCGCCTTGCTGAACGAAAAATTCCGCGAACACGAGACTTGTAATCGCCATCAATTTGATGAGAATGTTGATCGAAGGTCCGGACGTATCCTTAAACGGATCTCCGACGGTATCACCGACAACAGCCGCCTTGTGTTGGTCTGAACCTTTTCCACCGGCTTTTTTCTCGATGTATTTCTTCGCATTATCCCATCCTCCGCCGGAGTTTGCGGCGGAAATCGCGAGAACAACTCCCGCAACCAAAGCGCCCGCAAGAACACCCGCAAGAGTTTTCACTCCGAAAAGATATCCTACAAAGATCGGAGTTAAAAGAACCAAAAGACCCGGAAGAATCATCTCGCGAAGAGCCGCAGTCGTGGAAATATCCACACAACGTTTGTAGTCCGGTTTGTTCTTTCCTTCCATGATGCCGGGAATTTCGCGGAATTGTTTACGAACCTCTTCCACCATATCCACTGCCGCCTTACCAACGGACTTCATAGTCATCGCGGTAAAGAGGAATGGCAACATCGCTCCGAACATCAATCCTCCGAACACTTCCGCGTTCAGAACTTCGAGGCTGGTCGTATGAGTTCTTGTGATGAACGCCGCGAAAAGCGCAAGTGAGGTCAACGCCGCGGAACCGATCGCAAATCCTTTACCGATCGCCGCAGTTGTATTTCCCGCCGCGTCCAAGGTATCGGTTCTATCACGAACGTCTTTTCCGAGTTCCGCCATTTCAGCGATCCCGCCCGCGTTATCCGAAACAGGACCGTAAGCGTCGATCGTAAGACCGATCGCGATGGTGGAAATCATACCGAGAGCCGCGATTGCGATTCCATACATACCGGCGAGAAGATTCGCGGTTACGATGGTGATCACAAGCAGAATCACGGGGATCACGGAAGAATGATATCCGAGAGAAAGTCCGTAGATGATGTTGGTCGCCGCACCGGTGTTCGATGCTTCCGCAACTTCTCTAACTGGTTTGTAAGAATGAGAAGTATAATACTCGGTTACGATCCCGATGAACATCCCCGAGAAAAGACCCACGATCATGGAGATATAAACGTCCCATTTCGTGATCGTCTTTCCCGCGATTTCAAAAGAATCCACCATGAAGGTGTTCGTTACGAAATACATGATTCCGGCAACGAGAAGAGTGGAAACCCAGAGCTGAACTTTCAGAGCGGATTCTACGTTTCCGCCTTCTTTGACTCTTGCAAGAAAGCTGGTCAAAAGAGAAGCGGGAATTCCGAACGCGGAAATGAGAAGCGGATATAAAAGCGCATCCACGGAACCGGATAAAGCCGAAGCGGTTGCTCCGATCACAAGAGCCGCGCAAGTTGCTTCCGCACAAGAACCGAAAAGATCGGCTCCCATTCCGGCAACGTCACCCACGTTATCTCCTACGTTATCCGCAATCGTTGCGGGGTTTCTCGGATCATCTTCCGGAATTCCCTTCTCAACCTTACCGACTAAGTCGGCTCCCACGTCTGCGGCTTTGGTATAAATCCCGCCGCCTACACGACCGAAAAGAGCCACAGCGGAACCGCCGAGACCGAAACCGGCCAAGGATTCCATAAGAAAGTGTTTTTCTATCGTAGGGTGCATTCCCGTAAAAAGGAGAAAAAGAGCGATCATCCCGAGGATCGCAAGACCCACGAGACCGAATCCCATAACGGCTCCGGAGTCGAACGCAACACGAAACGCTTTTGCCATAGAAGTCTTAGCGGCTTCTGCGGTTCTTACGTTTCCTGCGGTCGCGATTTTCATTCCGATAAAACCGGAAAGACAGGAGATCAACGCTCCGGCAACGAACGCGATTGCGGTGTGAACTCCGTCGTTGAACCCTTCCGATCCAGGATTGTCCAAAAGAAGAACGATCAGGACCGCCATAAAGGCGATGAAAAGGGAAATGACTTTGTATTCCCGGACGAGGAAGGCCATAGCTCCTTCGGAGATGGCGGAAGAAATTTCTAAAAGTTTTTGCGTTTCTTTTTCGTTACTACCTGGAGCGCCTACTTGGATGCGGACAACCTTCAGGGCATACACTACAGCAGTAACGATCGCCAAAAGTGCCATGGCGATAATAATCGTAACTGAATTCATTCAGTGAAACCTCTTGTTTTTTTTCAATGTTCCGATGTTTAAAAAGATGGGAAGAATTCTACCTGACAGACTGCCTAGGAAACTACTATCCGCTTGTTTCTTTTTTTTACTTTGCACAGGTTATTCAACGCTCTTTGGGAATTCAACCTTTTCTTACGACGAGCTTCTCCGACAGGCCCGGGAAGAATTAGAACGCCTCCGTTACGACGAAGCCCTTCAAAAACTGGAAATCGCGGATTCTCACGGTAAAAAAAGAACGGGACTTTATTACGAGATCGAAGGAAGGGCCTGGATCGGAAAGGGAGATCTTACGACGGCCATGCAGAGTTTCGAAAAAAGCGTCGAAGTGGAACCCAATCATCCGACGCTTTGGACCGAACTCGTAGAAGGATACGAAGAACTAAAGAAACCCGCAAAGGCCTTTCAGTTTGCGAGACTCAGCCTATCCAAAAATCACGAGAATCCGCTCCTCAGATACAAAATTCTGGTTTTGAGTTCAAGACTTGGAAATTTAGAATATTACAATGAAACCCTAAACTGGATTCGGGAGAACAATCCCTACAAGAACGATTTGTCGGCGATCGAAGCCGAAGTCAACACCGCTCACGAATCCGGAAAGATCGACGAAAGTATTGTCAAATGCAGAAAATTCCTTCTCTACTTTCCGGAAAATCCGTATCTTCATAGAATTCTTCTTTTGTCGTTGAAGAAAAAAAAATCCCCGAGTTTGGAACAATCCCTTTTGGATCGGGCGGCGATCTTTCGAAACGAACCCATCTTCGCCTACGAGTCCGCGCTGGAGTTCCTACAAAACAGAAGATTCAACGACTCTCTCGCGCTTGCCCGACGAGCCTATTACCTAAGCCTTAAGAAGAATGGAAGAGCCGAAAAGGAGATTCTATATCCTTTGCATAGAATCTACCGACAACAAAGTTCGACCACCGACATTCAAGCGATCGAAATTCTCCAGGAAATCGTCGAAAGCGGACGCCGAGTCGATGAGGAATTCTTGGACAAAAAACTCAAACAAACCGGATACAACCGCGAACTTCTTCTTTTTGCACTTTTCTTCGTTCAAAAAAATCCGAGCCGTACTTCCGACCAAAAAACCGCAGAATGGAAATCCGACTTTGAAAGACTTCGCAAACGACAAGAAGACGAGGACATATCCAAGGTCGTATCTCCGTTTTCTTACGATGAGGAAGAATCCTCCTTTTTGTCCGAAAAATAACATTCCACTTTTTTTAGAAAAAACGGGATTTTGTGTCGGCAAACACTCGAAGGGCGAACTATAAGAAAGTAAGCGGAGGATTTATGATATTGCAGATTCAACGTCCTAATCGATTTCGAATTCCGATTCTCGGAGTTTGGATTCGAATCCTGGTTTTAAGTTTTCTTTGGAACTTCGTTTCCTGCACGGGGATCAACGTCCTCAATTCTCCCGTGGGTCCCGAAGAGATGAACACAAATCCCACGCCCGCTTACGGAAGACCTTCCTTCGAACTTTGGTATAAGGGCGGATTTATCTATCACAACGAATCGATCCCGAATACGATCATCGGGAACGCAAAGGGAGTGGAAAGAGGAGAATCCTGTTCCAGATCCGTTCTCGCTCTTTTTGCTTGGGGAGATTCCTCGATTCAAAGCGCTTCTCAAAAAGCGAATATTAAAAAAATTGCACATATCGAATACGAACATACCGCCGTTTTAGGAATCGGCTATCACAGTTTCTGCACGATCGTCAGGGGAGAATCCCAAACCGCCGTCAAGGTTTCCGAGGAAGTGAAGGAAAAAAAATCCGTCCCTTCGGTTCCCGCCCCTACGCCCGTTGTGGATAAAAAAGAATCCGAAGAAGGAGAAACGGAATGAAACGAATTTTGAATATTCTGCTTCTCTTATTTTTTATTCTTTCACTGACCCGATGTGCGGCCGGTCCTGTCGGAGGGTTTTTATTTACCCACAATAAATATCCGGGAGAAATCAATCCCACAAACGAGGTTCGGTCGGACGTAAGCGCGGAAGGATGTATTCACAGCGTACTCGGGCTTTTTAGTTTCGGAAACGCGGGAGCGGGTAGCGTCGCCAAAAAGAACGGAATTCAAAGAATCGCGATCATCGACTATAGCGTTCTTCAGATTCTCGCGATCGTCTACAGAAACCATTGTGTGATCGTTTCGGGAGAAAAAGAATGAAAAGAATTTTGAATATTCAAAAATCAGCAATCGTCTTACTTGCGTTTGCGGGAATTCTTCTTTCGGGTTGTATCGCAACCTCCGAACCCGCGCTTTTATTTTCGTACAACACACAACACCTTCTTTCCAAAACGAACGGAAACATGATCTCTTCCGCAAAAGTTTCGAGAAAAGGAGAAAGTTGCACGTATGCGATTTCTCTTTTTTATTACAACGCGACGTTCCGAGGACCGAAAAACAGCGTAGCGGACATAGCGAAGGAATTCGAAATACAGAAGATTGCGGTCGTGGATTATTCTTCCTTCAGTTTTTTAGGACCTATCTTTTACAAAAACTGCATCGTCGTTTGGGGAGAATGAAATTCGAAAGCGTTCCGTTTCCGAATTAAAAATGACTTTACCGGATTCGAAACGATCTTCAAACTTCAGATCCGAGTGATTTCATGAAATTTCGAATTCCGTTTTCTATTTTTGTTTTATTCATTCTATTCACCGCGAACTGTTCGTCCGATCACGTGGTCATCCAACGTCCTCTAACGGGAGAAGAAAAAACTCTCGGAAGAGTTCAAGGAAGCGCCTGCGGATTCTTAGGCGTTCTGGTTCCTTGGTATTATTTTTTCCCCATCCAACAAAACTCGAAAGTGGAACGTGCTTATAACTACGCGGTTCAACAAATTCCGGGCGCGAAAGGACTGAAAAACATCACCATCGAAGAAACCTGGTTCTGGGCTGTGCTTGGAATCACTCAGTGTATGACCATTTCGGGAGACGCGATCCAATGAATCCCAAATTTTTCACCGCCCTCCTCTTGTTGACTTTGACCGTATCCTGTATATCCGATCCGATTTTTATTCCCGAGAATCAAAAGAAATTCAAACCGGATCAAAATACGATCACATACCCCGCGTATGCAAAAGAATGCGGATTCGTTTTGTTATTCTTTATTCCGATCGGAATCAACGGAAGATTCGCAAAAGCCTACTCGAAAATTTCCGCGCAAGCTAAGGACGGAATTCTTTCGCAGATCACCTTAGAAGAATCCTGGTATTACGGTTTTATCGGAACCGGTTACTGCACTACGATCACCGCTTTGGTGAAACGGGAGGGTTCTCCTTGAAAATGAATCCAATATTTAAAATTTACGATATTCTAATGTTCCAAAATAAATCCATTACTAAATCCTCACTTCGAAACTTCTTTCTTTCCGTTTCGATCCTTTCCCTGATTCTTTTTTCGTTTCTAAACTGCATCTCCGTACGAGTGTATATTCCCAAAAAAGGAACGGACGCATACGATGTGGGAAACTTGGATACGTTTCTTCATCTTGCGGTTCCGAATTCGAATCCGCATTTTGAAATCGAAGAATCCCCCGAACTCAAATACGGACCATTTGCACATCGGATTCCCTCCCTATTCTTTCTTTCTCCGAAAAAGTTGGAGAACGAATACGGCTCCGTCGGCACGATCATCGCAAGAGAATTGGATCGAAACAGAAACGATTACAAAACGAATCAGAAATATAAGATTCTCGTCAAAGGATTCGAACTGAAGACGGACGATTCCTGTTTTTACGGAAACATAACGAACGTGAAACTCGATATCGATGTTCTACATTCCGAAAAAAAAGAGAACCTTTTGAATTTTCATTTCGAGGATTCTATAGAATCGAACGTAACCGACTGCAACTTCGTTTTGGCTTCCGGTACGATCGTCGGTTGGCTGATCTACATGCCTTATCTCGGATTTCGAGGAAACCGAGAAGACCAACTCAATCAGCTCGGCAGAACGGCTTTATTAGAATTTTCTGAAAAACTAAAGTCCGCCTTGGAACAGTCCGCCAAAACTATTCCTCCCCAAAAAAAGTAGGAAACCGATTCTTATGCATCCTTTCTTAAAATTTTTCAGCGCCTTTCTTCTTCTTTCGTCCTTGTTTTTTTCAATGGGTTGCACGTATTCCGTAGAGAAAAAATACATCTACGCAAAGCCGTATTATCCGAATCAGAATACCTTCGACGAAAACAATCCTCAATTCGAAGAAGGGGAACCGTATTGGTTTTTGGATTTTATGGGAAACGTCTTCGGCGTTTTATCCAAACTCATTCTCTGGAATAGAAAGATGAGCAATCACCGTTTCTCCGAAGAAACGAAAAATTATCTCAAAGATTATATCCGAGAAAATAATCTTAAAGACGTAAAGGTCCGATTCAATCAATATGCGCCCATCGACGATCTCGTACAACTTTGGAGATCGGATGCCGTTCATCCGATTTTGAAATACACTGTGGGAATTCTAAACTGGATCTCGGGTGTGATTCTTCCCGGTAGACTTTTCGCAGGGCTTTTAACCGGAGATCACTACAATCCGTATTCGAATACGATCAATCTTTACAGCGATCTTCCTTCCGTGGTTCTTCACGAAGGCGGACATTCAAAAGACTTCGCTCTTAGAAAATACAAATCGTTTTACAGTCTCGGTTATTCGTTTCCGATCGTAGGTCCGTTGTATGCGGAAGCGCGAGCTTCGGACGACGCGCTTCGATATCTCAGACACAAATGCGATTTAAAGAACGAGTTGCTCGCCTATCGGACGTTATATCCCGCTTACGCGACCTATGCTACCGGACCGATCTTAAGTTCCGTGGGAGAATTGGTCGGCTTGGCCGCTTCGATTCCGGGTCATATCGTAGGTTATAGAAAAGAGAAACGAGTCGAGAAGGAAGAAATTCCGGAATGTAAACTCGTGGAAGAGATTTCGAAGTAAGATTTCTCAATTCGAAAACCAATTGACATATTCTTCAAAATGGGAAACAATTCTCTATTCTCATTTTGGAGTTACACTGTGAAAAAAAAGATCTCATGGATCCTTTTGACGCTTTCCTGCATCACTCTGCTGAGTCCGTTATCCGCAAAGGATTACCACGTAGCTGGATGCGGCTTAGGTTCCTTATTCTTCAAAGAAAACAAGATGGCTTATCAGCTTCTTGCCGCAACAACCAACGCAACCGGACTACAAACCATAGGAATCACGATCGGAACCTCCAATTGTGCGACCGACGGTCTTGTTAAAAACGAAAAAGTTCAGGAAGTTTTCGTATCGGTCAATTATTCTTCCCTCGAACAGGAAATGGTAACTGGCAAAGGAGAGAAGTTAGACGCTCTTTCCTCCCTTTTCGGATGTCCGGTCGAGATGAACGGAAGATTTTCCTCTCTCGCTCAAAGCCGTTATACGAAACTGTTCGTGCCGAACGGAACTCCGGCGACCTTGTTGGACGGGGTCAAAAACGAAATTCTTCAGGACGAAGTTTTAGCTTCGGCTTGTAAAATCTAAGGAGAAGGAACAGAATGAAAACGAATTATAAAATCCTAATCCTTCTTTTGGCCGTATCCTCGCTTTCCTTTACGAAAAACGTTCAAGCCTACGGGGCCGCTGGTTGCGGTCTTGGCTCGGTAGTAATCACGGAAAACAAAGTGGTTCATCAAGTGATCGCGGCGACGATCAACGATCTTTTTTCCGCGAACCAGCTTACCGGAATCACAACGGGAACACTCAACTGTAAAACGGACGGGGTCACTCAAAAATCGAAAGAACAGGAAATTTTCGTCCATCTGAATTACGATTCTTTACTCTTAGAATCGGCTCAGGGAAAAGGTGAAAAACTCGAAGCATTCGCTTCCCTTTTGGAATGTAAGGACCCGAAGGCATTCGCCGATCTTACAAGAAAGAATCATTCTTCTTTGTTTGCAAACGCGGACCCTTCCGATTTTCTGATTAAAATCAAATTGGAAATGAGTAAGGACGTTTTTCTTTCTAAGAGCTGTAAAATCTGATCTCTCGAAGGCTTTCGGAATTTCCGAAAGCCTTTTTGTAAATTCTCATTCTTGAATATTCGAAAAATAAAAAGTAATTCTCCTTTTTTGAAATTCCGAAAACTTCGTTCCAATCTGTCCTTGATCCGTTTTTATTCTCCTTTATTTCTACTCTGTTTTTTTCTAGCGACTCCGAATTTTCATTCCCTCTTTGCACAAGAAAACCCGCGGGCAAAATTGTCGGAATCATCGCTCGAATCTTATCTACGATCCGCGGAACTACAAAAACTTTCCGAAACACGATATTGGCTTTTGTTACTGCACTATCGAAAGTCCATTTTTGGAAATTCAAAAAGTGAAATCGACGGTCAGGATTTTTTTCTTTCGGAAAACGGAAAGTGGAACCCCAAAGAAGAATTGAACGAAACCATCAAAGGATTTTTTAGAACTCCGAACGAAGACGAGTTCGAAGAAAAAAAACTTCATCCCATCTGCAAGTATCCGGAGCGGTTTCGTTGGTTGGATTCTCATCTTCATTTCGATAAAAATTCTTTGCCACAAATTCGGTGCACACGATTTGAAAATTGGATTCAAGCTTTGAACCCGACTTCGATCCAACTCATCTTCGCGTCCTTTTATCTGAACAATCCCGCTTCCTTATTCGGACACAATCTTTTAAAGATAGGAAGCGAGAATCCGAATCGTTCGGAGATCTTGGATTATGCGGTGAACTTTGCGGCCAATTATTCGAAAGAAGACGGAGCCTTAACGTATGCCGTGCGCGGTTTGTTCGGCGGATATCCCGGCTCCTTTAGCATCTTTCCATACTATTACAAAATCAACGAATACAACGATATGGAAAGCAGGGATCTCTGGGAATACGAGCTGAACGTCGAACCGTCCGACGCAAAAAGAGTAACGTCCCATATCTGGGAACTCGGCTCGACCTACTTCGATTATTACTTTTTGGATGAGAATTGTTCCTATCATCTATTGTCACTTTTGGAAATCGCAAAAAGCGATCTTCACCTCCGAGAAGAATTCAATCTTTATACGATTCCTTCGGATACGGTAAAACTTGCTTTGAACAAAGAAGGTTTGATCCGCAGAAAAACATACCGACCTTCTTTAACTTCCAAGATGGAACAAAAGATCAAAGAATTGTCCTCGACAGAAAGAACAAAGTTCTACGAATACGTTTCCTCCAAAATCGAATTAACGGATTTGTTAAACGAATTCAAAGGGGAACGCCTGGCGCATCTTTTGGATGCGATCCTGGACGCGAAACGTTTTCAAAAAACATTAGAAAAACAGAATGCACAAGAGGAACAAAAGTATAGAAATCTACTAGTAGAAAGAAGCAAACTTCCGTTCCCTCCGATCCTTTCTCGAGAACCGACTTCCGCCCCTCCCGAAGACGGACACGGAAGCGGTAGAATCAAGATCAACCGAGGAACTTCCAACCTCGGCGGTTATACGGATGTTTCCATACGCGCGGCGTATCACGATTTTATGAACTACGACAAAGGTTTTGTTCCGTTTTCGACGATCGAATACTTTTCGTTCCAGCTCAGACAATACGATCTTCAAAAAAACCCGCACTTAGAAGAATCCAGTCTGATAAAAATTCTTTCCTTAGCCCCGGTTACTCCGATCCAAACACCCCTTTCTTTTTTTGTAGATTTCGGAACCGATTCCTCGATGATAAAACCGAAGTATCCAAGTTCCAATCAACTTCTCTATCTTCCGTTCTTATCCGATTCGAATTCGCTTTCGATCCTTCATTCCGTATACGACGACAAAAAGGATAAACGAGAAACTCCATACAGAGTATCGAACATTAACGCGGACGCTACGTTCGGTTATTCCTTATCGAATCGGGATTCGGAAAGTTCTATCTCTTGGGTGATTTCGCTTCAAACGGGCGCAAAGGCCCGCGGAAATTCCTATTATCAAGAAGGTTTATTGGTCGCACCGCAAGTCGCATTATTTTCGGTTGTCGCTTATCAAAAATGGAAACTCGGAATTTCAGTCCAGCATTTCGCTTTCTCAATTTACGGTTACAAAGACGATTACAAAATTTCACCGATGATCAGCGTTTCCCTTTCTCAGAATTGGGAAATACGATTGGAAGGAAAGGCTCAACGATATTATGAAGAACTTCAATTCTCATCCGCGTTCTTTTTTTAAGGGAAGAATTTTCAGTACGACGTCGCATCTTGTCGTATTCTTCTTTGTATCCTGTTCTTCCCTTTTTTATCAGCCCAACCAGGAACGATATTGGAAACCGGACGCGCTCGGCTTTTCTTATACGGAAGAAATTTTCATCACACCCGAAGGTGAAACTCTCAAACTCTGGAGAATCGGTCCTAAAAATTCCAAACCGAAAGGAGTGATTCTTCAGTTCCACGGAAACGGCGAAAATCGAACGAGTCATTTCACAAGCCTCGTCTGGCTCGTAAATCACGGTTATCAATTGGTGGCTTTCGATTACAGAGGATATTTGGATTCCAGCGGGGTCGCCGAAAGGGAGGGAATTCACAAGGACTCGGTCGCGCTCATCATAAGAGAATTAGAATATTCTAAAATTCAGAACATTCCTTTGATCGTCTACGGCCAGAGCCTCGGAGGAGCGATCGCCGCCCGGGCCGTGCCGGAGATCGGAGACAAATCGGGATTACTTCTTGTCGTTTTGGACGGAAGTTTTTCGAGCTATCGACAGGTTTTCAAAAGCGTTCTCAGGAATATCTTTTTTACTCCGATCGATTCCATCTTCGGAATACTTATGGACGATTCCCTAAGTCCGGAGGAAACGATCGGAATGATTTCTCCCGTTCCTCTTTTGGTGATCCACGGAACCGAAGACCCCGTGGTTCATTACGAAAACGGAATGAATTTATTCAAACTTGCGAAGGAACCCAAATGGTTTTGGGAGGTTCGGGGCGGAGGTCATGTCAACTGGATGGCGCTCGGGAATTCCAAAGAATCTAAGAATTTTCTAATATTCTTGGATTCTTTAATACAAAATTTCAATCCGTAGAATTCTCGTGACGATCCATATGAGAAGAATCGATTAAAAATTCGATCGCGGCTTCCTTGTTCAATTCTTTGAAATACAGTTCCGGAAACGAAAAATAACCTTCGTTAAAAAGGAAGTAGTCCACGAAATACGTTTTATTCTTTCCTAAAAAAAGAATTTTTTCCGCGTCCCTCGATTGCAGACGATAATATCCCTCTTCGAGATTCAACTGGACGTATTCTCCGTCGTCTAACACAACTTTGGCGTAAAAAGCCGGAGTCGAGTTCTGAAACGTTCCCGAGTATTTATAGATGAAAATCGTTTGTTTCCAGAACGCCAACGGAACTCGGGACGGACGAAGAAGATACAGGGACGCTTGTTCCACGGATTCTTTTTTCAATCGTACGAATTTGGATTTCGAGGCTCCGCATCCGACCAAGACGAAGAACAAAATGCAGAATGAAATTTTTCTCGTCATGTGGAATCAATGGATTCTCCTCCGAGAAACCGATCAAGGAGATTTTTGAATCGAGACAATTCAATAAATTCCGAGAAATAGGATTTGGCAATCCGAGCCTCTTTCCTGAAATGGGAATTGCAATGAATATCGAACTCACTCGCGAACAATACGAAGCCCTTCTTAAATCCTTGGCGATCACTCGGTTTTTATACCATTCCATTCTCGAGGAAGAGGAACCCGCGCCCGATCGTTTGGATTCGTACGACGCATACGAAGACATGGAACAACAGGTTTTATCCTATGCAAAGGCTTTAGAAGTTTCTCATCTTGTCGCGTATGACAGCGAAGAAGAACTTCATTATCTCACGAGAGAATTCGAAGAGAAGACGGACATCTCAGATCTGATCACGGAATATCAAGACAGCATCTTCTGGGACGAACTCGTTCAGAGGCTCGCGGCAAGAGATTTTATGAGAACTTACAACGAGTCCGAGATCAAAGGAATGGCAATCGAGGAAAGAATCGAAAAGGAAGCGCCTTTCATTTCCAAGTATGAAGAGATCTTTACCGAATCCGGTATCGAAACCCTGGAACTCAAATAATCCCCGACTTTTAGGTTCCGGTCGACTCGTATCTTTTTTGGCCTTTCTTCCATAGAATCAAGGAACCTAAAAACAAAAAACATCCCACCGGAAAATTCAAGTATATAAAGAAAGGATGAAATAGGGATTCGGAATTCTTATCCAAAAAATAATGAGCCGGATAAAAGTTCACGAAACCCAAAGGCAATAAAAACGTAAGAAGAATCCGAATCGATACGCTGTAGATATTCATCGGATACATCATAAATTCCCTGCTCGAAAAGATCACAAGATGAACCAGTGAATAGTTCTGAATCGCGTAGAATGCGATCGACGCGATCGCGATTCGAATTCCCGCCAAAATCATAGCGCTTCCGATCACGACCACAAACAACATACAGATCTTCGGAAAATCCCATTCAATATTCGTAAACTGATTGGCGACTATAAACGTGATGACGCCCAAAACGAGATGAAGAAGTCCCGATATATCGAAGTGATTCATCAACACTTGTCCGATCGGAGAAAGAGGTCTTAAAAGATAACGATCGTATCCTCCGTCGCGGACGAGGGAACCAAACTCCACCATTCCCGAAAAAACGGATGCGACGATTCCTTGTGCGAATATTAGCAAACTGTAAAGAAAGGCGATTTCTCCCCGAGTCCACCCTCCGATCGCGCTAAATTTAGACAGTAGAATGAAGATCGTCCCCGCTTGCGCCGAATAAAAGACGAGTAACGTAACAAGATAGATCCAGAAACTCGCTTTGTATTCCATGTGAGATTGTACGGAAGATACCGCGAGCTTGAGATAAGTTTTGAACGGAAAGTCGCGCATCGATTCTACCCTCCCGCCAATTCCAATCGTTTCAAACCGGAAAGATATACGGCGGATGCCAAACTCGTCAACACTCCGATCATCAAAAAATATCGAAGGATCAATTCTCCGAAACTCATTCCGATTTCGCTCCCCAGGATCACTTGAGTCGGATAGTAGTATAAATACGGAAACGGCAACCAAGAAGAAATGTTTCTAAGTGTTTCCGGAAACAAATCCAAAGGAACCACCGCGCCGGAGAATAAAGTGATAAGCGCAAAATACAAAAGGAAGAATGAAAAAATTTCGGTAAAATAAAAAGACAAGGATGAGATCGTAAATCCGATCAGAAAGAAAATCAAAAACGCTAAAGTATAAACGACAAGAAAGGCCGCAAAAGAATGCAGATCGGGTACGAATCTCAGATCCAAAACAAAATAAGCGAGAATCAACAAGGGAAGAGATCTTGAAAAAAGATGATACAAACTGACTCCGATCGTATCCGCAAATACGATCATAGGAAATCGAATCGGCTTCAATAGATCAAAGACGATCGTTCCATTTTTAATCTTAGAAGAAACAAGTCCGTCCTGTCTTCCGAAGGAAACCTTGATCAACGTTGCAATTACCGAATAAAGAATTAAAGAATTCTTATCCCTTCCGTTTTCAAAATCGCCCGCCGTCACCGATTGCCAAACCGACGTAAGGATCGCAAGATACAAAACCGCGTTTAAGATTCCGGTAAAGTATTCGAGTTTGTATGTCGAGGATCGTTGAAACGCTTTGGAGACTACCTTTAGATAAAGATTCAAGAACGTTCTCCGTAGATCTGTTTGATTACGGCCGATAGATCCGGCTTTTTATGAGCGATTTCTAATATTTCAGTGCCGGAAGAACCCAATGCGGATAAAAGTCCGTTTAAAGACTGCCCTTCCCTTACGATCACACTGATACAATTCGGTTTTCCGTTTTGTGTCCAATGAAACTCGGAAGGAAGCGAAGGTTTTTCGGTTCCTTTATAATGAATTTCGACTATATTATCCGTTCCTCCCAAGTTTCGAAAAGAATTCAAATCACCGTCGAAACGAATTTTTCCGTGATCGATCAATACGATTCTTTTTGCGAGAGATTCTATGTCCTGAACGTCGTGAGTCGTGAGAAGAATTGTCACCTTTTCCTCTCGGTTGATCGTCCGTATAAATTCTCTTACTTTTTCCTTTACCAATACGTCGAGTCCGATCGTCGGTTCGTCGAGAAACAACACTTTAGGAAAGTGTAATAGACTGGCCGCAATTTCGGCCTTCATTCTTTGTCCTAAACTTAACTTACGAACCTGTTGTCTAAAAAATTCGTTCAGCCCCAACAGATCCTGAAACATCTCCATTCTTTTTTTGTAATCTTTCGTTTCGATTTTATAAACGGATTTCAATAAGTCGAAGGATTCTCCCATGGGAAGATCCCACCAAAGCTGTGTTTTTTGTCCAAAGACCACTCCGATCCGTTCCGAATTTTCTCTTCGATCCTTCCACGGATCCAATCCGAATATGGAAATTTTTCCTTGGTCCGGCGTTAAAACACCGGTCAATAATTTAATGGTAGTGGATTTGCCGGCGCCGTTCGGCCCGATATATCCCACGAATTCTCCGGGTTGAATCGTAAAGGAGATGTCGTCCACCGCTCGGATGGTTTCTTTTTTGGAATAGAATAAGGATCCAATCGCCCCGAGTAGGCCGGGATTTCTTTTGCTGATTTGAAACGATTTTTGTAGATGTTCGACTGAGATCAAAGGTTTACCCTATAGTCTGACTCTGTCAAACCGACTTTGGGCTATTGGAAATTCAAAACAAGTCACTTAAATGAAAATTATTTTTGCCTCTCACTTTTCTCAATTTTCGCGAGCATAAAATGAATGAATACTTCAAGGGAGGCTTTATCTCTCATCAACCAAAAATAATGATCGTTTCTCCAAGCTCCGAAGTTATATGCACCTTTCATATAACTATCTCCAATCAAAGCTAAACCTTCATTGGGTCCGTAAGAAGAAAGCAAGCTTTGATAATATTCGTAAGCTCGTAACGAAACGTAACGATCCATCGGTAAACCGATGATATTAATCACGATCATCGACTCGGGAATCTCAAGATCCGCAAATAAAGGCGACCCTGGATCCCTTTTTATACTCTGAAAACCTGACCAATTGAATTGTTTGAAAAAAAACGCAATTCTTGTTTCGGAAGTTTTACGCCAACTTTGATTTACCGTATTTATAATAGGCGTCCCTTTATTAATTCCTCCGATATTAAACCAACCGAGAACCCTCTTAAAATATTTCTCCTTACCACATTTTTGAATCGCAGTTTTAACGTCTGCGCCGCCCTTACTAGTGGATACCAAAATGATGGAAAGATCAGGAGCTTCTTTCGAAATATAAGAACAAATCATCTCGCCGTTTTCCTGAATTGTCCCCGTTTCATCTACTGGCACATAATCGAATTTTAGACCCATCGACGTAATTATATGTGCAAGTCCGAGAAGATGATTGTCCTGACCGGAGTTTTTATAAAACATTCCGGGAACATGGATTACTTTAATGTTTGTTGAAGTCGTTGGGATCTGTGAATTTTTCGCGGAATCATTTTTTCCAAACTTGCTAACGAAAGAATGAATTTCTTCAGATTTCACATCTGAAATCAACGATTGATAATAATAAGATAACGCAAAGTCTGCACCATATTTCTTTGTTAAATTTAAAAGTGTGTTCGTATCCAATTGTTCGATCGAACGTTTATCTACATTTTTAAGATAATGATCCGCTAAGCTTAAGCTCTCGAATTCGTCTTCGCAGACGTCTTGTAGGAAATAAATTTGTTTTTTACATTCTTTTTCATACAAAGAGTATTCTCGAATATTGACTCTGAAAAAAGAACAGGAAGCGAATAAAAAGAAGAGTAGAAGGATAGGTTTATTTTTCACGAACAGCCAAAAGTTTCCGGGAGACATCCCCCCGGAAACGAAAGTAAATTTCTATTATTTTGTTTTCGCTGGAGTAGAAGCAGATCCGCCAAGGACTACAACTTCACCAGTTGCCATAAAATACTTCACACCTAGAGGTCCGATGAAAGGAATAAAGATTGGAACAGCGTAAGCGCCAAAGCTAACTTTAACTACAGCGTTTCCACCTCTTGCTTTTGCTTCTTTCACAAGCTCTTGTGTAAGAAGTTGCTCAACGTCACCTGCGGTTCCGTTGTTTACCCATCTGAAGGATTCGTTAGTAATTAAGTTACCGCCGCCTGCAGCAGTGATTCTTGGTCCACTTGTTGCAAATCCAACATCTTGTTTTTCAACAACGATAGTTCCTAAGCTAGTGAAAGAACCGTTTGGTTGTGCAGATGTAACTTGGATTTCCGTTGGGTGTTTAACATAAGTAGTTTCTGTAGAGCAATTTGCTACGAATCCGATCAGGATTACAGAAAGAACTGCCAATTTAATTAGTTTCATTTGGTCTCCTAAGACATTTGATCTTTTTCAAAACATAACAATTTGGAGAGTCATCCATTAAAACGCTATGTTCGAAAAAGGTTCGATTGGAGAGCGTAGAAAATTTAACAAATTGGGTCAAGAGAAAGTAGAAATAAACTTATGTATTTTTTTAAAATCATTATAAAACGAATATCAAACAAAGAAAGGTTTGATAAAAATAGTGTGTCACTCGTTATATCCTTAATAAAGCCAAAGCAGACATTACTTCGCATTTTTGATCTATTTCTTGTTAAAAATCTTCTATGTCAGACGCAAATTCCCCCCCTCATAGACCGAACGGCATCGCCGAAGTCGAAAAAATCGGAACAAACCTGCGAGGAACTCTAACCTTTGAAAAGAATCGTATCGAAGTCCCCTATTCTCTTCCCGGCGATTCGTATAACGTCACGCTGTTTAAAAAGAAACGAAGAAAACCGTCCGCAAAATTAGAATTAATTTCACAGGTTCCGAGAGCCGTCACGCCGCCCTGTCCCGCATTCACGCGATGCGGAGGTTGTTCCGCACAACATATCCCGTACGAAGAACAATTCATTTATAAAACGGCAAACCTTTTAGAAAGTTATAAAAAAGATTTCGGAATCGATCCGATTCTTATCCCCGCTCAAAATCAACTCCATTATAGAAATCGAATGGACTTCGCCGTTTTTCCGGGTCCGACGATCGGGCAAAGAGAGGCGGGTTCATTTCGATATATAGTGGATTTGGAAACTTGTTTTATACAAAGCGACGAATCCAATGAAGAACTAAAAAGATTTCGAACGTTGATCGCAAACTTTCCGAACATTCCGTATGATCGCAGATCGGATTCAGGATCTCTAAAATATATCACGTTGAGAAAAGCGAAGAATACTTCCGATCTAATGACGATTCTAACTTTCGCGGAAGAATTTAAGGACTCAAACGAAGAAAAAGAATTCGCGGAAGCCTGCCTTCAATCTCTAAAGGCGGACCATCTTCTTTTTTGTTTCAACCGAAGACGGGGGGAAATCTCCGCGATGGGAGAAGTAAAAATTCTCAGGGGAAAAGAATCATATCAAGAACTTGTTTCCGGAAAGGAATTCAGAGTTCCATTCGATTCTTTTTTTCAACCAAATCCGGAAGGTTTTCAACCGATTTTGAATTTTATAGAAAATGAGATTCCAAAAACTTCGGATCATCTGATCGATCTATTTTGCGGTTCCGGTTTTTTCAGCAGAATCTTCGGGCACAAATTCAAAAAAATCACGGGCATCGATTCGATCGAAAGTTCTTTGGAGATCGCCCGTAAACAAATGGAATTTGATTTTCCGAATATTCAATTTTCTTATTTGAGAGAAGATCTATTCTCCAAAAAAGCTTCGGCCGGTCTAGAGAATCTTTTTCAAACAAAGGAGAAGAACGTCTTAATAGCGGATCCTCCTCGGGCAGGACTTGGAGAATTCGTGATTGATGCTCTGAAAAATTCTAAAATTTCCTTTTTTCTGTATGTTTCCTGCAATCCAAGTTCTCAAAAAGAAGATTTGATGAAATTGAAGGATACGTTTCAAATTCAAAAAATTCTAATCACTGATCCGTATCCGCAAACTCCTCACCTGGAATCGGTTGCATTTCTGAGCGCGAAAGATACTTCATCGCCCGAGAATTGAGTTTCTCCGGGCGTCGAGGTGACATTAAACACTTGAGATATATTAGTAAAATATGAATTACTTTTTGATGATATGAACAGAAGTCGGTTTTACTTCTTTCTGAGTAAACTCGAAACCAAAATCGCTCTTTCTTTCTCTCATCTTTTGGTAAAGATTGCTTCCGTTAAAAAGGGCTTCCACTTCTAAAACTATCATTTTATTCGTATTTCCGCTACTGGCTTCGGATACGCTGTTTACGCCTTTGATCCCGCGAATTAAACCCTTAATGTCCTTGTCGACATAATCGTCATATGCGATGCCTTCGAGTTTGACTCGAATCAGATTTCCGGGTCTCCATTTCATAGAGATTTGATCGCGAATCTTAGGATAAGCCTTGTCCACGGCCTTACGAATCGCTTCCTGAGATCCGGTTTCCGGACTTACGTGAGGAAACGCTCCGTTCGTATTATCCGCCGCGATGATTCTTGCAGTATTCACATCGAAAATTTTGAAACGAAGTACCGCTTGATAGGATTTCAGTCCGCTGTCTTCGATATCTCCAGCGTTCGTAACTTCCGTCTGACCAACCAATAGAATCTGCGCTTCCATTTCGGCCGCGGCAGAAATCGCCTTCCCTTCGGAAGATTGATTTCCATACACTCCGACGGTCTTTCCGCCCTCTTTTGCCAAAATTCTGCTAAACTGATTCTTATCTAAAAAATCAAATTCGACGAATTTTTTTACGATTGCGTTTTCCGAGATCGATACCGAAGAACCTGCATTCGATTTTCCTAATATTTTTTCATCGATAATCATAAGAAACTTAGGTTTACCGAGATCTCTGTATCTTTCTTTAAGCGCGTCTTCGACAGCTTTGCGGCTCACCTTTCCCTTTGCGTCCGCTTCCAATAGATTGCCCTTTTTTCGAAAGGAACCGATTCTTGAAAATTCGGTCACAAATCCTTCGGTCGAAGAATTCACGATCATTTCTTTTAATTGTCCATCGATCGCTTGCGAACCGCCTTCGATCAATTCTCCGAGACCGTTCTCCAGAATTTTTCTTTTTGCGTTGAGTTCGAAATCGTCTTCGTTGATGCCTTGAACGTTGTTGACATATACAAATTTATCTTGTTTTCCGGAGCCGTCCTGCGTAGAGGAACAAGCATTGATTCCGAAAAAAATGATGATTGCAAACGATAGAGCCCATATTCTCGAGAAATATTTCTTCGAATGAGAGTTATGAATATTTTGCATGTAAAAAAATCCTCGATTCAATTTTACTTAAATAAAAACAAGAAGACCGTTTTTAATTGCGGCTCGCGCCGAGCGTCCACAAAACTATATTAATTTTTCTTTTTGCTTGATTTTAGTTTATTCGCCAGTTGAAGAAACTCGGTGGCCTTTTTCTTTTCACCTAATTCCGATAAAACGATAGCCAAATTATTCAAAGTGACGATGTATCCGTCCGATTTTCCCAGACCAAGCTTATCTTGTATGGACTTATCTTGAATGAATTTTTTTAGAGCTTCCTTATATTCTTTTTTCGCGAGATGAAGCAACCCTTGATTGGTTAACAAAGCCGCGTAAGAACTAGTGGTAGAAAGTCCAATTTCTTGGTAAATATTTTCCGCGTCCTTATAAAGTCCGCCTGCGAATTCGGGTTCTCCGTTCTGTTTATAAGCCGAACCCAAAGAGGTTAAAAGATCCGCGTAGTCGAACGTCTTATCCAATCCCAACGTAGTCAGTATGGTTCTCGCAGATTCGAACAATTGGATTCCTTCTTTATATCGTCCTTGATACACGTGAAAAGAAGCGATCGTTTGAAGAGTATTCGCGTAGAGCTTTGTCTTTTTGAGTTTCAAGGATTCTTTCAATTCCTTGTCTTGAAGACACAACTGCATCGCTTTTTCTCTTTCTCCTAAGGAAAAATAAGTAACTCCGAGATTGCAGAGGGTGTTTGCGTAATCCACCGTGTTCTGAAGTTGTTTACGTTCGAGAACCTCTTTCTTTCTTACGAGGAACTCCATCGACTTTTTAGTTTCCCCGATTTGAAAAAGAGTATTGGCGAGATCTTCCAAAGCATCCAAGTATTCGGGATCGTTCTTCAATGCGCTGATCAAAAGGATCGCGGCTTTTTGAGGTTCGGAATAGAGAATATCGGAAGCTTGCGCATAAAATGAAAACGCAGATTCGTTCTTAGTCGAAGAATTGCTTACAAGCGCGGTGTTTGCTTCGGCATCGTTGCTATCTATATTTGAAAGCAGGTTTCCAACGATCTTTTCCTGCAGTGTGATCGGTTTTTCTAAGTTACCTCGAGTAGAAGAACTCAAGATAAGTGAACCTTTGTGAGCATCGGAAATTCTTACATTGACAAGAGCCGCATTCTGTTCCGCTTGAATGTCTCCATTGCAAAAGTAATCGGCCGCAGTAATCTTGCTGAGAAATTCCGCAGGATCCACTTCTTCTCCGTAGAGTTGTTTTTCCTTAATCAGTTTTAGAGCGCTGGCTTTTTCGGAAGGTCCGACAACCTCTAAAGTGGGAATTCTCGATAAGCCGTTTGTCAAAGTGCTCGTCAAACCAGCGGCAATCGGCTTCAGTTTTTTATTTTCTAAATAATCGAATTTATCGATCAATAGACGCTTCTTCTGGCCATCACTCGAAAGAAGATTGGACTTAGAAGTTGAACAGGATACAAAAAAAATTAAAAAGAGAATCCGAATAAACACAAGATCACCGTTTCTTAAAATCTTAGACCGGACACTTGAGATTCAGAAAAGTGCAATTCCCCTTGAGGAGTTTTGACATTGTAATTGCTACCTGTCTGATAAATAATTCCAGTAACGTTTTGTCCGTTCTTTAAAACCAGGGTTTCAGCTCCTTTTCCAAGGACCTTTCCCATGGTTGATAATAAAACGCCGTTATTTTCCTTAAGAGCGCTATCAATTTCTTTTTTCAATTCTTGTCCGGTCTTTTGATTGTTATCCGAAACACTCACGATCTCAGACGACTCTTTTTGAAGATCTTTTAAAGTATTTCCCGCCAAACCTTGGGAAGTTTTAATTTCTCCTACCGCAATGCTCTCCGGTAGTTTGGATTCCAACGCCGCGAGTTGTTTTTTAAGTTCCGCGTTTTCGGCCGGCTCGGTCGGCGTTTTGATATTTTTTAACTCCGGGCTTTCCAATAATTTCAAAAGTTCCGGATCTTTGAGCGCTTCTTTGATTTTTCCGTTCGTAACCGTCGTTTCCTTTCCGGATTCAAGCACCTGTCCTTGTCCAAAAGCCGCGTTGATTTTTTCCTTAGTCTTGGAATCCGTTTCTTCGGAGTTCATAAGAAGTTCCAACGTAGGATCGGAAGGCCGAACATCCACGCTTCCGTCGGCAACCTTAATGTTTGTTGTGGCGTCTTCTTTTACTACGACCTTAAACTGAGTTCCGACTACCATTGCCTTCATAGAAGGTGTGAAAATGAGAACGCTTTCGTCTTTTTGAAGTTTTTTTACGGAAAAAAGCAAATCCCCTTTTTTTAGAAAAACGATTAGAGTCCGTTTATCGTCTTTCACTCGAGAATAAAGATTCAGTTCCGTTTGCGTTTTCGCTCTAAAAGTAATTTGAGATTGGAAGCCACGAATCTGGATATCGGCAAGAGATCCGCTTCCGATTCGAATCGTTTGATCTCCTTCAATGATGTCCCCTGAATTACTCGCTTTTTGATTAATTTCCACCGAGCCGACGATGAATGTGGGAATACTTGAAAAGGAACTTTTTTTCGAACCCGAATTCGAACTCCCTTGTCCTTTAGCACAACTTGCAATAAAAACGATCAGTGTTATATAAATGAATAAGACTTTTTTCATCGATGGAGTCCTTTTAATATATTATAATTTCGTAAAACTAGATTATCCTTGAAGGTGAATAACTTCCTTCAAGGATAATCGTTAAATTCAATCTGATTTGAATCAGCAGAGCGAATTTAATTCTTCTTAATTCCCGAGACTTCTCTTTTTCTATAAACCGAAACTTTACCGTCCTTTGTTGTGACTACAACGGAATCTCCTGTCACTGCGGTTTTTACTCCGGTAATAATTTCTCCATTCTTGAGCGAAATAATATCGTTAAAATTGGCGGAATCTAAACTGGAACTTGTTCCGGATTCAGCACATATCGAAACACTTTTTCGAACGTTAACAAATAGAGGTAATATTCCATATATTTCCATTATCCACGCGGCCCAAAACGGACGCTCAAACTGAACTTCCTGCAAACCACCTTCGCATATCATATTTGGGTCATTCGCTCTAACGCCAAAAAGGGTAAGGGTCATACGTTCTTCAGGGATGCCGTTAGCCATTTTTTTAGTCGGATCGATAATTCTCATCGATATACAATTCGCAAACAAGAGGATTATTAAAGAGAAACACTGAATAACATATAATTTCATTAATCTTTTCCTTTATTTAGCGCAAGTGACTTCAAGTTGAATAGGAACTACAATACCCCAGGTGGCAATTAAGGCCATATATCCTACAAATGAATGGTAATACCGGGCTTCAATGAGGGAGTCGCCTGGGGGACAAATTTTACTTACATCGACAGTATGGGTTGGTGTTGAGCCCCAAAACCAATATAAATACGTATTCGAATATCGATTGGTCTCACTTAAAGAATTAGATCGAGCTTTTATATACGCTTGACCACAAAAAGAAAGACTCAAAATGATCAAACACAAAGATATGATTCTCATAAATCTTCACTTGCTCCTAAATTCTAATTTTAATATTTTAAGGAGAAAATACAATTCTCATTAAATTTAGCGGGATTCTTAAATTGCTCGAATCACGTGAAATCAAACACTTTCATCTATATTTTGTAAACGAAGGGATTACTTCAAAAATAGCTTTTTTATTGGTTTATCCAAATGAAAGGAAAAAATAATCTTTTTACTCAAAAAAACACATTCATTTCATCTGCTTAAATTTTGAGCTCACAGTCTCCGTATAAAGGGCATACATTCCGATTTCGTTACATGTCCGTTTAAAGAAGAACTCCTACGCACTTGCCTTCGATTCGCTCTCAGTATAAAATCCGCCCTGTTTCTTCCGCCAAATCCCCCCGCTAAACCCAAAAATCTCTGCAGGGATTTTCGGTTCTCTACGATATTCAAGAAGAGAGATAGACGTATCTCCGGGAATTCTTATGATCAGAAAACTAGTTTTGCTTTTAATTCTAATCCTCGTATTTTTGGAAACGGGTTGTAATACCGTCATCATTCGTCCTTGGACGCCTCCGTATAAAAGCCGTTCGGTTCACGAGGTTCGAGTGCTTCTTGGCAAGTCCGAAGGAGATCTTCAAATCCGCGGAGAAGGAATCATTTCCGTGTATGACGCGAACGATCTTCTCATTAAAAAAGGAATCGATATCATCTCGTTGGATTCTTCCCGTTTAAAAGCGCCGATTCGTTTTGTGGGTGAGAATGCGGGTCTTGAATACAAGTCCTTAAAGGTTAGAGGAGCGATCCAACTCATTCCTCAAGGACAAGGGGCCGCCTTGGTGGTTAACGTTCTTCCTTTGGAAGAATATCTTTACGCAGTGGTTCCTTCCGAGGTTCCTTACGGTTGGCCCGTGGAAGCTCTGAAGGCTCAGGCAATCTGCGCAAGAACCTATGCAGTTCGTGAAATATTAAATAAAAAGAATGCGCTTTACGACGTGGAAGCAACCGTAAATTCTCAAGTGTATGGCGGCATAGAAAAAGAACATCCATCTACGACGAAGGCCGTTCAAGACACCACAGGAGTAATGGCCGTCTTCGAGGAAAATCCGATCCAAGCGTTCTTTCATTCGAACAGCGGCGGTAAAACGGAAACTCCCGAAAACGTATGGGGTGGAAAAAGAATTCCTTATCTTTCCACGGTCGCTTCGGAGTTCGATCGCGCCGGCGACAACTTTTATTGGAAAGAAACGATTTCCGGGGAACTGATCAATTCCAAATTCTCAAACTTAAAACTTGGAGAGATTCAATCGGTCCAAGTTTTATCCAGAACGGCTTCAGGAAGAGTGGATCTTATGGAGTTGAGCGGTTCGGAAGGTTCTTCCAGAATTCGCGGAAAAGAATTCAGACAAACGTTAGGCACTCCCGTTCGTTCTTTGAGATTCGGAATTCAAAAAGAAGGAAACGGTTATTTGGTAAAAGGAATGGGTTCCGGTCACGGAGTCGGACTCAGTCAATGGGGAAGTTTCGGAATGGCAAAAGAGAATTACAATTACGTTGAAATTCTCAGACACTATTATCCTGGAACCGACCTTGCAAGAATCACACGCTAAGAATTTAAAAGTTTAGAATCGAAAAGCCTTCGAGAGAGAATTCTTTCGGAGGCTTTTTTGTTTTTTTGCAAGCTCAATTTCGGGGAAGAATTGTCGTATCTACGACAAAATAAACCGACCACGAGGTATTCCTGTCGGTTGATTTTTCACTTTTCACAAATTTCGATTCGAATTCTCCTGTTCCCTCAAAACCAAATGACAAACTCGAACGCGACCGACTCAAAAAGAATCCGAATTTCCGGACTTAGAAAATCCTATCAAAGTGGAAAACTTCAAACGGAAGTCCTCAAAGGATTGGAGCTCGACATACCGAGCGCCTCGATCGTCACGCTCATGGGCCCTTCCGGTTCCGGTAAATCAACTTTTTTGAATATACTTTCCGGTATAGACGTTCCCGATTCGGGGGAAATCCGAGTGAACGGACATTCCTTGCATTCGATGAACGAAAAGGAACTCACGAAATACAGAAGAGAGGAAACTGGAATCATATTCCAATTCTTTCATCTACTTCCCTATCTAAACGCCCTCGAAAACGTGGCGGTTCCTCTTTACATCTCCGGCGTGGGAAAAACGGAAGCGCGCGAACTTGCGAAAGAAGCCCTTGAAAAGGTCGGACTTTCCGCCAGACAAAACCACAAACCGGACGAACTTTCGGGAGGAGAACAACAAAGGGTCGCGATCGCAAGGGCGGTCTGCAAACGCCCCTCGTTGATTCTCGCAGACGAACCGACCGGGAACCTGGACACGAAGAATGCAGAAAACGTAATACGTCTTCTGATGGATCTTCAGAAACAACACGGATTCACACTTTTTATAGTAACCCACGATCAGAAACTGGGATCGTTAGGAGAATTCCGTTTAAAAATGGCGGACGGGATTTTGGTGGATTGAAGATTCATGTCCTATCGAATTTACGTTCTATTTCTTTTCGAATACTTTCGAAGTCATAAGGTCGCCGCATTCTTTGCGTTAGCCGGAATTTCTCTCGGTGTCGGGCTTTTCATCTCGACGACCGCAAACGGAATGAAAGCCGAAAAAAGTCTTACCGACTTTGCGATGGGATACTTTCAGGGAGAATATAAAATCAAAATCTCCTCGGCCTCGGGGGATCAGAACGTTCCTGTCGATTTGATCAAAACCTTGTCCGACGATCCTACTCTTTCCTGGATCGTAAAGATTTCTCCTCGATTTCAAAAAGAAGTCATCGTCAACGATTCGATTCGAGCCGTATACATCGGTATGGATTTTTTAAAAGAATTCGAAAAGTTTCGAACCTCGCAGAAGGAAAGTTCGACCGAAACGTCGCAAGATACGAAGGATAAAACTAACTCCGTTTTTATCAGCCGTTCCTTATTCGAAAAGACGGGGACCTCTTCGACTCGTGTTAAAACGAATTCAAAAAGTTTCGCTCTATCGCAACTGGAAGTATTCGATACGGAAGGCGGAAGCATTCTCATGGAAGACATAGAATCCGCCATGGAACGATTCGACACAGGGGAACACGTTAGCTTTCTTCTCATCCAACCGGACCGATTCCGAACGGAACAGAAAAGAATTCTCGAACAAAAACTCGGCTCGGATTATCGAATCGAAACCGTGGAGGATATACGCGAAAAATCCGGAAACGCGTTACGCTCCTTTCAATTGAATCTTCTCGTCATTTCCTTTATCTCCCTCATCATCGCGTTCTTTATGGTTTCCAACACGATGTCCGGTTTGTATGTAAGCCGCGAAAAAGAATTGGGAATTTTGAAAACGATGGGACTCAGCGCCGGCCATACGTTCGCACTTTTTGTTTCCCAAGCGTTGCTTCTCGGAATCACCGGAAGTTTTTTAGGGCTCGGGCTCGGTTTTCTTTTTTCGAGAATGGATTTTTTCAGTCCAGAAGCCGCCTCTGCGGATTTATCCTATCTAAAAACATACAAGTCCATCCCCTCTTCCACTTGGATCATAGGACTTGGAATCGGAATTCTCGGATCGTTTATCTCCGCCGCGTTTCCATCGTTTCGCGCGGGAAGGGTTTCGCCGGTTTCGATTTTAAGAGATTCCTCTTCGGGAACCAATCGAATCGACGACGGTAAGATGTTCCTATTCGGTCTTTCTCTCGTTTGTATTTTCACTTTGATTGCATTTTTTCCGTTGCGATGGAAACTTCCGATCACGGGGCTTTTAGGAATCGGAGGAATCGTAATCGGTGTGACCCTTTGTTTCCCTTGGGTATTTAAGATCATTACGATATTCTTTTTTAGACTTTCCGAAAGATCGGACCGGTCCTTCGTATTTATGAAAGTAGGTTTGGAAGAAACGAGAAACCAACCTCTACGAAACACCCTCACTTCCGCGACCTTGATGCTCGCGACCTCGCTCGTGGTTTGTCTTTCGGTTTTGACGGACAGTTATCGAAGATCTTTAAACGACTGGGTGGATTCCGAATTTCCCGCGGAGTTAACCGTAATCAATACTTCGAATCTGGCCGCGGGAATCCACGGAGGAGTTCCCCTTTCTTTGTTAAGCGAACTCTCAAAACTTCCGGAGGTAAAATCCCTGGACGGCTTTTGTGTAAACACTAGGGTCGAAACCGAAAAGGGAAACTTTACGATTCATGCATATACGTTCGGGGCATACAATCGAAAGGATTCTCCCGAAAGTTCCGCGAGAATGGAAAACGAAATTCTAATCTCGTCCAATATGGCGTATCTGCAGAACTTCAAAGTCGGAGATACGATTTTTCTCGGAACCAAACTCGGAAAAAAGGAATTCAAAATCAAAGGAATCAAGGAACATTTTTTTTCCGAACGCGGAACGATCATGATGGATATCAAGAACTACGAAACCTTTTTCGGACTTCAAGGATACAATTCCATTAAGATATTCTTAAATACCCCGGCGGATCTTTCCTCCGCGGAAGAATCGATCACTCGAATTTTAAGACAAAATTCTTCCTTAAAATTGTTGAACGTAAAGGAACTGAGGGAACTTTATACGGACGGAGTGGACAAGGTTTTCGGAGTTTTGGGAACCTTAAAAACGACCGCGTTTATCATCGCGATGATCTCGCTCGTATCTTCCCTTCTTCACAATCTGATCTCGAAAAAAACAACGTTAGGAATTCTTAAATATCTGGGCGCCGATCTAAGACAACTCAACTCGATTCTTTTGACGGAAAGCGTTTTTATCACTGTGGTTTCGACCTGTTTCGGAATCGTTCTCGCATTCGTTCTCTCCCCGGTCGTTTTATACGTCATCAACAAGAACGCATTCGGATGGACTTTGAAATTCACCGTATCCCCCGAGGTTCCGATATTTTTTCTGATCCTCTCGCCGGTGTTGGGAATTCTTTCCTGTTTGGTTCCTTTGTATACTTTGAGAAAATTAGGATTTCGGATCAGCCAAGAATGAAGAGATATTCCTCCCTTTTGAAAACGAAAACCAACTTGATCGCCAACGCAGTTTCTCTTAGGATGTTATCATTCGTATGAGCGCCTTGAGTGAAGTAGCACTGGAAATCGCCGGAGAGATCCGTAAGATCAATCTTCGAGAAGACGAAAAAATTCCCACGTCCGATTCTTTTATCAAGGAGTTGATGTCTCTCTTTTCGAGAGAACCGGACGACATTCGAAACATTCTCGAGGTTCTTCGGGAAGCGAAGATCATATTCGTCATTAAGATCGTATTGCCGGACGAGAAGGCGAGTAAGATGAACGATCCCGGCGTGGACGCATACGCATACGCCGATCTGAAAATTCTTCAAGATCTGAAATACTACGCTGAAAAAAAATTGGAACGTCTCTACGAGGCGACCTATTACAAAAAAAAATCGCCTTCCCTCATCACAAGAGAACTCTTTCCTAAGATCCGAGAACTGAACAACACTCCGATCGGAAGAATCGTAAACATCGCCGTGATGCTTGAAGAATTCATTCGGATGATGAACAACAATCCGAACGACTTTCAGGAAGAATTCCGCGTTCAAGCGATGGAAGAAATTTTAGTTTCCAAAGGCGACACTCCCACGGAAGGAAAGGACATAGACGAACCCACACGCGCGATGAATTCTTTTTCGAATTCTTTCGGACCCGTTCCTTCTCAAAGAGCGGCGGATCGGATCGAAGCCCAAGCTCAGGCCGCCAATCTCAATCCGAACAGCCCTTGGGGGAGAATGGTTTCCAAATTCTCGATCGAGTTTTTACTCCGAGTTCATCTTAGAAAATGCGAGTTCGAGACGATTCGAAAACTGATCATTTCCGGTAAGGTCACGGACGAAGAAAATCTTCGTTTGGTTCGAGACAGTCTTTTGAAAATGGAAAAGAACATCAACGTGGACAAGGTTCTTGCCTCGTATCTGGAAGAGATGATCGAACTCAGAAGATTGATTCAGAGAAAACTCAATTTGCTCGCTAAGCCGAGAATGTAGAACCAAACGAGCTTCTTGTATAAGCGCCTCGTGAAAACGAAGCGCCGTATGAAGACGCCGCGTAGAAAACGCGACTCAGAACATTACAAAACCTTTAAGTAAATCAGACACTGCGCGATCAAAAGCGCGCCCAAAAGAAAAATCCATCTTCGTTTCGCGGAATAAACGAGTTTCACCTTGTCTTCCGGAAAATAAACGGCCACGAGCAATGCGTTTACGTTCGCAATCAGATAAAAAGATTCCATCTTCAAAGGAAACGGCCCGAACATTACTGCTACAAACATCGCGAACGAAGGAATAAAATACAAAAGAGTTTTCGGATGAAAAAACCCCGCTTTCTTTTCCTGAACGACCGTCTTCTTCCCCGAATGTTTTTCCAATTCTTCCTGAAAACGATCCGGGTCGGCAAGATTCAAAACCGGAATCATATCGTCCTTAGTGGTGATCAGAAATCGAACATAAGAACGGAACACGTCTCGTTCGATCGAAACCACGGACTTGAGTTTGGTTTCGAGGGATTGTCCTTTCGAATTGAATAACTTTAAAGAATTTGAATTTAGCTCGACCTTGGCACCTTTCAACACACGAACCTGTCTTGAAAAATTTCGGTAGAGTAAAAAACCGAGAACGAGAGAAAGAAGACCGAAGATTCTCACGAAGTCGGTTCTGTTTTCTTCGGGAACCTTCAAAAAATTCCATACGATAAACGCCAGATAAAGAGCGATCACCGCGACCGATCTTAAGATCAGGTTGTTTCTAAACTTACCGAAGTCGTACGGGAAATCACTCATGTTCTAAATTCCCAAATTCACTTTTTTTGAATATAGGAAACATCTGAACCCCTTCGGAAAGAATCGCATCCTTGCCGCCCTCTTCCCGATCCAAGATACAAATTCCCTGAGTGACTTCGATTCCGGAATCACGCAAACTGCGGATGGCTTGAATCGTAGAACCTCCGGTGGTAATCACATCGTCCACGATGATACAACTTTTTACCGCGTGAACCGCGCCTTCGACTAACTTTTTCGTTCCGTGATCCTTGGAAAGTTTCCGAACGATCAAAGGGAAAACGTTCTTTTTTTGTTTCCTAAATTCCAAACTGATTCCGTAGCAAATCGGATCGGCGCCCATCGTAAGACCGCCGAATGCTTCCGGTTTTAAAATTCCGGAGTCGCCTAAATGCTGTTCTACGATAAATCTGCAAAGAAGTTCCAGACGATCGGGAACGAGCGTGATCTCCTTACAATTGAAGTAATGTCTGGATTGTTTTCCCGAAGCGAGGGTGAAAGGTTGTTCCGAATAGCGATACGCATGGGAACGAATGAGTTCGAGCAGTTCTTGTTTCATAAACTTTTGTGAATTCCGATTCGCGTTTGATTTTAACCAGTGAATTTCTCGGAAAGAATCTGGAAACCGTTTTCGATTTCGAAAAAAAATCTCAAAAAAATTCTCCATTTTTGCAACCAGCTTCCCTCTTTCCGCTCATAACTAACAGAGTTAATTAAATGGGCCGAAACAGGACGAACGTCCCGATCGGCCTTTTAGGAATTGAATATGCAAAAAGAAAAATCAATCAATTGGGTGACCACGATCTTCTTAATCGTAACTCCGATCGTCGGAGTTGCGGGAACCGTTTGGCTTGGGGTTACGAGAGGAATCCCGTATCAAACCTGGCTTTTGTTTTTATTCATGATGTTCGCGACCGGGATCGGAATCACCGCGGGCTATCACAGACTATTCTCGCATCGGGCTTACAAGGCCGCGCTTCCGGTAAGAATTTTTTTCCTGCTCTTCGGCGGCGCCGCGTTTCAAAGTTCCGTTTTGGAATGGTGCGCGGATCATAGAATTCATCACAGACACGTGGACAAGGAAGAAGATCCGTATGCGATCACGAAAGGATTTTGGCACGCGCACATTCTTTGGTTGTTTCAAAAAAGAGAATATTCTCTGACGAACATCCCCGATCTTTGGGAAGACAAGTGGATCGTATGGCAGTACGAACACTACTATTCGATCTCGATCTTTATGTGTTTTTTCTTTCCCGGTTTGATCGGTCTTCTTTGGGGAGATTTTTTAGGAGGCGTTTTAGTCGCGGGGTTCTTAAGACTTTTTATCAACCACCACTTTACGTTCTTCATCAACTCGCTTTGTCATTTCCGAGGAACACAACCGTTTTCGGACAAACATACCGCAAAGGACAACTGGATCTTGGCTCTGTTCACTTACGGAGAAGGATATCATAACTTTCACCACGAGTTCCAAGCGGATTACAGAAACGGAATCCGTTTTTTCGACTACGATCCGAGCAAGTGGCTCATCAAAGGTTTGTATCATCTGGGTCTTGCGTCCGATTTAAAACAAATCCCGGACGAACAGATCTTCCGCAAAAAAGTGCAGATGGACGAAAAACGTTTTTTGAAAAGAATGGAAACATTGCAGGTTCCATTCTCCGCCGATCTGGAAACAAAACTGCAATCGTATAAACAATCGTTGATCGATCGTCAGGCGGATTTTGTTTCCAAAAAAGAATCTTCCGGCGATAAGAATCAGGTTCGCGTCGCCGAGGGAGAATTCAGGTCCGCTCTCAAAACTTGGAAACAAATCGTTTCCGGTGATCTGCAAACCCTTTCTTAAAATCCGATTCGGTTTTCTCGAAGAAGGTTCGGCGCCGGTTGTAGACCGGATGACCGGACCTTTTCGAATTAAAAAACACTTTCAAAACGGATTCGAACCTGAATCCTGTACAACATGCAGTCTGTGCGACTTACTTCGGTTTCTCTCAAAACGAGAGTGTTCGATTTTCAAGGGAACCTGGATAAAATCAAAAGGGTTCTCTCTCAAGAAAAGAATTCGGATCTGATTCTGTTCCCCGAACTTTGTATTTCCGGTTACGGATGCGAGGATTCTTTTTTCTTTCCTCGTATTTGGAAAGAATCTTGGAACTCTTTGACGCAGATTCTCCCCTTAACCGAAAATAAGATCGTTGTAGTCGGTTTACCTATATTCCAAAATCCTTATCTATTCAATTGCGCGGCGGTTCTTTGTAACGGGACCGTGGCCGGGATCGTTCCCAAATCCAATCTTGCGACCACCGGAGTTCACTACGAAAACCGTTGGTTTGCAAGAGGAGAAGAGGCACAGGAGAATTTTGTCTCACCGGACGGCTCCGCGATTCCGTTCGGTTCCCTCGTTTTTGAAACCGATCATTTTTCGTTCGGCGTTGAAATCTGCGAGGATTCCTGGGTTTTACAAAAACCTTCGATTCCCCTTGCGGAAGCCGGAACGGATTTGATTCTTTCTCCGGGCGCATCTCATTTCGCGTTCGGAAAACAAAGAACTCGCAGACAGATCTTTAAGGAAAGTTCGAGAAGAGAGTCTAACGTGTATCTGTTTTCCAATCTTTGCGGAAACGAATCGGGAAGACTGATCTTCGAAGGCGGCTCCCTGGTCGCACAAAACGGAAAACTGATCGCGGAATCCGAACGTCTTTTTTTCGGAGATTACAATCTTTGTTCCAGCGAAATCGACTTCGACGCATCCAGAGCCGATCGCGCCAAAAACTTTCGTCCTTCCGGAAATCGTTTCTCGCAAAAAAAATCCTCGGAAGAAAATCGAATCTATCTCGGAATCGAATTCCCAAAACGAACTCCGAAGGTAAACCGCCCCGTTTCCGAACCTTCCCTTTCCAAAGAAGAGGAATCGTATCAGGATTTCACGCGTGCGGTAGCATTAGGACTTTTTGATTATCTAATACAGTCTAAAACGAAGGGTTATACGTTGTCCCTTTCGGGAGGCGCGGACAGTTCCACCTGCGCGCTTCTCGTTACCGCGATGAAAAAAATCGCCCAAGAAGAATTGGGGAAAAACTTTTTTGCCTCGATCGGAATCGACGAGAATAAACTTCTTTATACATTGTATCAAGCCACTGAGAACAATTCGGATCGAACCAGATCCCTTGCAAAGGCATTGGCCGACGACGTGAAATCCGTTCACGGAGATCTTACGATCGGTTCCGAAGTACAAAGTATTTCGGATAAGATTTCCAAGATGACCGGAGTTTCCTTGGATTGGGAACATCACAATCTGGTTCTGCAAAACATTCAAGCAAGGGTTCGTTCTCCGATCATCTGGATGCTCGCCAATTTAAACGGACATCTTCTTCTTTCCACCGGAAACAGAAGCGAAGCGGGCGCGGGTTATACTACGATGGACGGGGATTCATCGGGATCGGTCGCTCCTCTTACCGGAGTCAGTAAAGAATTTATTTTGAAGTGGATGCAGTTCGTCACAGACGGAAAAGATCCGATTCTTCCCGCATATCCATCGGTGAAGGAAATCGTTCTTTCTCCTCCGAGCGCGGAGTTAAAACCTCTAGAAGACAAACAAGAAGACGAGAAGGATCTGATGCCATATCCTCTTTTGCAAAAAATCGAAGAACTTTTTGTGGTTCGAGGCGCGGGTTTTTCGGAGATCGTTCAACTTCTTTCGGGCGATCCCGAGGTTCAAAAATTGGCGCCCGGCTTTTTGGAAGAATCGGTTCGGAAATATATTTCTTTATTTCACAGAAATCAATGGAAACGGGAAAGGTTGCCGCCTTCGTTTCATCTGGACGATTACGGTTTGGATCCGAAGTCCAGTTTCAGATTCCCGATCCTTTCCGAAGAAAGGGGTTCGGGAATTTAGAATCGATCGTCACTGCGAAAGCCTGAATCGCTTGCTGACCGACTTGTAGAATCGAACTTAAAACCCGGCTTGTTTAAACGCATTCTCCTTATCGCGTTGCACTTGTTGGAGTTGGTTCTTGATGGAATCCTGAATGTTCTGGAGTTTCTTTTCGGTTTCTTCTTCGCCGGAACCTTTTTGTAAATCCACGAGATAGTTGATGATGTCCATTCTATCCTGGGTTTGTTTTTCCATGTGATTGTAATAAGAACGGATCTGAACCGGAGACGCGGTTCTCGCATAAACGTTTCGAGCGGCTTCCGCGATTTGATTTTCTTCCTGTTTCTTCGCTTCTTTTTCGGAAGGACTTAACTTTTTAGGAATGAGAGAATTGTTCGGAAAACGTTCCCTCAATTGACTGAAACGCTCCATCTCCTCGTTCGTATAAGGTTTATTGGATTGAGGATTCATCGGGTTATCCGCGTCCGCCGCGTTCGGGTCTTCCGGTTTTGTTTCGCCCGAATTCGACTCGATATATTCTCCCTTGCCCGCCTTATAAAAGGAAGAGTCGAAAATGGATTCGTTCGTTCGGCCGCCGGAAGAGCCCGATGAAGAAGAGGAAGAACTTCCTCCTCCGCCGAGAAGAAGGGCTACGCTATCTGCTTCCCTTTTTTTTCTTTCCGCGTCTCCCGAATCTTCGGAAGAAAAAAGAATCCAAACAAGCGCAACGAGCGCGATGGAAATGCCGGAATAAAGGACTAGTTTACGAATGCTGACCACTGGAATGCTCCGGGAGAAATCTGGAAATTTTGATTGTAAGACCGCCGAACTAGGAAATTCTATCCTGAATAGCGGATCCGTCTTCTAATATTTGAGAATTTGAATCCCACGCAAGATAAAAATGTCCTTTAGAATTCTTCATCCAACGATTCTTCCCGCGCTTTCCTTATTGTGGATTTTTTTCGGCTGTGGTATGAACACGGACGTCGCGCAATCTCCTTTCGTATTCATTTCTCCGGTAGGAGTTCCTCAGTTTTTGAGCGTGGTCGCGGTCAACGAGGGAATCACAAACAACGCGACAAAGGACGTGGACTTCGTATCCGAACCGAATTCCTACAAACCCGAATTTTTAATCCGCTATTTCGTAACGAACGCGGAACCTCAGTTCGTCGGTTATAATCTTTACATCACAACCGCGGCGCCTTCGGTTGCGGAAACTCTCGCGGGTGGAAACGTTTATCTGGAGAATGGGGTTCAACCCTCTTTCCCACATCTCGCTTCGGAAGCCTCTACGAGTTCCGCAAAACTACAAACACATCGAGTTCTGAATCAGATTCCGCCACCGGGCGTTTTTCCGTTTATCAAATGTGAAATTTATACGTTCACGTTAAGATCTCTTTTGAACAGCGGTATCTTTTCAAACCCATCCACACCGGTGAGAATGTGTTCTTCTTCTCGTCCTTATCTTTGTCCTGTCGGCTCGAGCTGTAATCCATCGGAATGCAACAACGCGGCTTGCAATACGACGGTAAAACAAAACTGCCCCGTTGGAACGCTCTGTAATCCTTGTTTGATTGCCGGCGCGGAAGAAACGGGCTGTGTTTGTCCTTCCGGAGTTTCACCTTCGGGCTGTAATCTATGAGTGTAGAGGAAGAATCCTCTTCTCCAGAAACTTCTTCCGAAATTCCACTCGAACCGGGAACTCTCTACGTGATCTCCACTCCGATCGGAAACTTGGAAGATCTTACCTTTCGCGCTCTTCGAATTCTCAAAAACACGGACCGAATTCTTTGCGAGAACGCGGGACATTCCAGAAGATTGTTCCAACACTATTCAATTTCA
Source organism: Leptospira barantonii (assembly GCF_002811925.1). Taxonomy (NCBI): domain Bacteria; kingdom Pseudomonadati; phylum Spirochaetota; class Leptospiria; order Leptospirales; family Leptospiraceae; genus Leptospira; species Leptospira barantonii. The sequence goes on along the minus strand of NZ_NPDS01000009.1, from coordinate 46,102 downwards.
ACACCGGCTTCCACGCTCTATAGGGATCAATCTCCGACTCCCTACGCGGGTATATTAGAAGATTTGAAAGCGGGGAAAACATTCGCACTTGTTTCCGACGCGGGAACTCCCGGCGTTTCCGATCCGGGTTCTCATCTGATCCGAGTGACCCGAGAAGCGGGTTTTAAAATCACCCCCGTTCCCGGAGCGAGCGCATTGACCGCGTTACTCGGCATCTCCGGTTGGCAGGCCAATCCGTTTTTGTTTCTTGGATTCTTATCCGAAAAAAAGGGTAAAAAAAGAAATCAATTGGCAGAATGGAAAGAATTCGAAGGGCTCATTATGATCTTCGAATCTGTCCACAGAATCGGGGATACACTCGAAGCCGTGAAAGAAATTTTTTCCGATGCGGAATACCTGTTGGGCCGAGAAATGACCAAAATTCACGAGGAAATTCTCCTTTTTTCGCCCAATCTCCCGGGAAAACCGAAGGATTTTGCTCATAAGGGCGAATTTGTGGTTTTAATCAATACGAATCGGAAAAAAATGCTTAAAGGCTCTCTTGGATCGGCCGATAGAATTCAGTAGAGGTAACAAATCATGACTATCGATAAAATCGGTGGGATCGGTGGAAGCGGGTACGAACCGAAAAGAACCGCACCTGTTAAAAAAGCGGAATCAAAAGAGGCTTTTGATAACGTTTCTATTTCCGATACCGCAAAACAAAAAGCATCCGAAGCTAGACTTCAAGCAGAAGTTCAAACTATAACTCGCAAAATTATTTCTACTCCGGACGATCAAGACCGTTCCGTTAAACTCAAAGAAGTTAAGGAAAAGTTGAAAAACGGAGACTATGACAATCTGAGCGGCGACGTTTTGAATACGATCGCGGATAGAATCTCAGAAACAATGTTGGGTCAATAAGAACGTTACGGATAAACTGATTTTTACCTCTATTTAAATTAGAAATATTCCGATTCACCAGATAACTCTGGGGGACGACGACGATGCCGATACTCCCCGATTGGGTTAACTACACATTTCCTCCAAAAATCCACTTTGAAGCCGATTGCGGATACAAGGTGGGTAACTTCGTCAAAAACATAGGTTCAAGAACCGTAATATTCTCCACTCAACAAGAGCTGGAGAATATGGACGAACTTTCCATCATCAAAACCAGTTTGGAAAAACATATCGACGGAGTGATTCTCTACGACGATATCGTCAAGGAACCGACTCCGGAAGAATTGGACACGGCCGCCTACTTCGCGAAGATCGCGAACGCGGATTGTATCATAGGTTACGGTTCTTACGAATCGATCAGTATGGCGAAGATCATCGCCCTTCTCGTTACGAACGATATCTTCGCCGAAGAAATGTTAAGCGAACGGAAAGCGAAACTCAAAAAACCCCTTCCTTTGATTTTGATTCCTACTCATCCGGTTTTCGGTTTGGAATGTTCTCCGATCTCCACGATTCTTCTCGGTGAGGAAAGAATCACGAAATACTTTTCGCACGAACTCCTTTTCCCCGAACTCATCATCGCAGATCCTAAGATTTCTTCCTTTATGACTTCCACGGATATTTCCAAGGTGGGAGTTGGAATTTTGGCCGCCGCGGTGGATACGATTCTTTCCAAATTTTCCACGGAACTTACGATCTCTTCCGCGTTACGCGCTATCGAACTTTTACAAAAGAACCTGATTCCTTCCATCCGGGATCCGAAGAACATCAACTATAAAAACGGTTTGTATGCGGCCAGTCTTTTGACCGGGATCGCTCAGTCCTCCAGTTCCTTGGGGCTTTGTTTCGCTCTTTCATTAGCAAGTGCGAATATTACGAATTTGGATATCTTCCAGTCTATGTCCATTCTTCTCCCCCACGTCATGGAATACAACCTGACTTCCTCCGCCGGTAAATACGTGATGATCGCGAGAGCCTTGGACGAGGACATCACGAATATTTCCGTGATCGAGGCGGCCATTAAGGCGGTGGAAGGGATTCGTAAGATTTTTATCGAATTGAAAATCCCTCAGAGACTTTCGGAATACGAGGTGAGAAAGATCGATCTTCCTATGATCGCGAATCTCGCGGCTTCGTTTCCGTTTTTGGATTCTCTTCCGAGAGAACTTCCTAAGAACGAGATCGAAACGATTTTGGTTGCGGCGTTCTAAGTAAGAATCGGGGAAAGTGTGGGAACTCCTTCGAAATCGCGGGATTTTCTAAAAATGTGGGATCTATTACAAGTTCGCGCGATTAGAATCAAATCCCGATTCTAACAAAAATGTAGGATCTCATACAAAAAACGAACCGCCCATGAAATCCAAAAAATTCTTCGTTTTTCCATTCTTACTTTTATTCTTTTTAAGCGGACTTGGATTGTATGAGGCTCTGGATCGAGGTTGGATCTGGTTTGTTTCGCCTTCCCGTTCCCAATATCCGATCCGAGGAATCGACGTTTCGAATCATCAAGGAAAAATCGACTGGGCAAACGTCCCGAAGTCCGAGGTTTCTTTTGTGTTCATCAAAGCAAGCGAAGGTGGGGACTTCAAAGACAAATCCTTTTTCTACAATTGGAAACAGGCAAAGGCAAACGGATTCGTCGTAGGAGCCTACCACTTCTTTACGTTGTGCAAATCCGGTAAGGAACAAGCCGAGAATTTTATTTCCACCGTTCCCCAAGAATCCAACTCGCTTCCTCCGGTTGTGGATCTGGAATTTATAGGAAACTGTAAGGAAAGACCTCCGATCGAAAACGTTTCCCAAGAAATCCGGGATTTTCTGAACCGGGTCGATTCTCACTTCGGTAAAAAAACGATTCTTTATCTCACTTATGAATTCATCGATCGATACATCGGCGAAGACTTTCAGGATCATCCGGTTTGGATTCGGGATATATTCAAACATCCGAATGCGTTTTCGGATCAAAGATGGATTCTTTGGCAGTATCACAGCAGGGCGCGGCTTCCCGGAATTTCCGGCCCGGTGGATTTGAACGTTTGGAACGGAAGTTTGGAAGATCTGAATTCTTTGTAGGATCTCATACAAGATCGCACGACTACGACCAAACCCCATTCTCACCCAAATGTGGGAACTCACACAACCCCGGCACGCACGATCACGGCAAACGCGGCCGAGAATTCCGGCAAGCCCTGCCCTCCCCGCAAAAAAACATTTGAAACTGCCTCTCCGACCTTAAAACTTGGAGCCAGAATGAGTGACGAACACATCGATACAATCATCGGAGACGATATCCATTTCCGCGGAAAACTGAAATTCAGCAATTCCCTGAAAATCAAAGGCAACTTTAAAGGAACGATCGAAACCACCGGAAAACTCGTGGTCGGAGACACCGGAGAAGTGGAAGCCGATATCGAAACCGGAACCTTGGAAGTGGAAGGAAATCTGAAAGGAAACGTTTCCGCAAACGAAAAGGTATCCATTCGCAAAACCGGCAAAGTAATCGGCGACATCCGCACACCCGATTTGGAAATCGAATCCGGAGCGAGATTTAGCGGAAACAGCGCTATGTAAGAATGCCAAAGCTCTCCCCTTTTTCACACGGCCCGGGTTTAAAGGAATTACATCCTTCCGGGTTCCGTCAGCATCTCAGCCCTCTTCAACATAGATTTTACGAAACACATCTACGGGAAAAATCCCATCCGGAACATCTTCTGTATCACGGACTGAGAGAACTTCCTTCTCCGTTTTTATTGCCGGACCTCGAACCGGCCTTGGAACTTTTAAAAGAATCCGTTCGCACCGAAAAGAAAATTCTTCTCTTCGGCGATCGGGACTGCGACGGAGTTTCCTCCACGAGTTTACTCGGCGGTTTTTTAAAAAAGATCCATAGGGGAGAATTGATCCTCAAAACCTCGAACGAAGAAGACTACGGACTTTGTCCGGCCGCGCTGGACTTCGTAAAAAAACACAAACCCGATCTTCTCATTACACTCGACTTCGGAACGACCAACCACGTTCAGATCGACGAGCTCGCTTCCCTCGGAATCAAAGTGATCGTTCTCGACCACCACGAGATCCCGGAAAGAATTCCGAATTGTTTTTTGGTTTCTCCGAAACGACAGGATTCCTTGTATCCGAACGAAAAAATCTGCACTTCGGTGTTGGCGATGAAGTTCATTCAGGCGTATCTTTATTCTTCCCTGGAAGAATACAACCGCGCGGTTTGGATTCCGGACGGGAATTCTCTATTTTCAGGTTTTCTAATATACCGAGGCAAACTTCTTTTTCAAGGGGAAAGACAGGAAGCCGAATCTAAATTCTCCTTATCCGTCGTGGACGAAAACTTTTCGTTCAAGTCCTCTTATCCGGAACGAGAATGGTTCTATCATGAATTTCTAAAATACCCCGCGATCCACGATCAATATCTTCAGAATTTCGATCTCGCGGCGATCGGAACCGTTTCCGATATGATGCCTCTTTACGGTGAAAATCGAATCATCGTCCGAGAAGGTTGTAAGATTCTTTTCAAACTTTATCGTAAGGAAACCCAACATCGGGAAGGTCTTTTCCAACTTCTGCAACTCATGGAACTTGCGGAGAAACACGTGACTTCGAAGGACTTAGGTTGGGGACTCGGTCCTATGATCAATTCCGCCGGAAGAATGAACGCGACCGAAGTCGCTCTTAATCTTTTGCTTGAGGAGAATCCTTCCCGCGCACAAGCGGGGGCCAAGGAACTTCAGAAGCTCAACGAGGAAAGAAGGGAAAGAACCAAAAGAAATCTTTTCAAAGTCGAAGGTTTTTTAAAACGAAAAAAGGAAAGAACCGAGAAGGCCGTTCTTTTTTGTTACGAACCTGATTTCGAACCGGGAGTTTCCGGAATCGTAGCGACAAGACTTGTGGAAGAATACAAAAGACCCGTGCTCTTCATCACACCCGATCACGGACATGCAAAGGGAAGCATTCGTTCTTACGGAAAGGAAAACGTTTTGAACCTTCTCAAAAAAGCGGCTCCCCTCTTTTTTCAATTCGGCGGTCACAAGGAAGCCGGTGGTTTTTCCCTCGAGATCGATAAAATTCCCGAACTCGCAAAGGTGATCTTCGAACACGCGGAACCTTGGTTGGAAGAGGAACAAAAAAAATCCGCACTCGAACAAACGGAAAGTCTGATCAGCCTTCAGCCGGAAGAATTGAACGCAAAAATTTTTCAGGAGCTTTCGATCTTCGAACCGTTCGGTCATGAGAATCCCGTTCCCATGTATTCGATCAAAAACGCAAAGGTCTATCATACCAAACCGATGACCGATGGAAAACATGTTCGTTTTAGAATCTTAGGCGCTCCGGAATCGATTCAGTGTTTGATTTGGAATCGCGGGAAGGATTTTTTAGATTTGCTCAGCAGAGCCGGAAGTCTGGATCTATGGGGTTCTTTGGAAGAATCCACCTACAGGTCCAAAACATCTCTTCAGTTTGTAGTGAACTACTTTCAGGAATCGGAGAACTAAATAAAAAAACCGATCGCAAGATCGGTTTTTTTATTCGGCTTTGATTTTGAGATATTAGGTTTTTCTCATTCGTTTCCGGGGTTTTGATTTCCGCCGGAACGATCTTCTCCGTAATTCTCGTTGGACTTACGATTTTGGTTCTCGGATTCGGAAGAGCCGGAAGAATTTTGATTTCCTTCTCTTCTGTTTTTCTGATCGCCACCACCGCGTTGTTGACCTTGACCGCCTTCTTCCCGATTGCGATTTCGGAAATTCTTATTGCGGTTTTTATTTTGGCGTTGCGGTTGCGATTGTTGTTGTCCACCGCCACCTCCGCCGTTGAACTTCTTAACGGGGATCGGTCTTTTCCGTACGGAAATTTCCCAGAAGAAAGCGCTCTGAATGGACTGCTCGTCGTTTTCAGCGATCGCTCCGATTTTAAATACCATAAACGCGTCGTAGAAATAATCCTTCATACGGAAGAAATTATTTTGGGACGACTTTTCGTCTTCGGTGCTTAAGAATCTTTGCTGGCTCGCGAAAATCTTAATCAAACGATCCTTGTCCTTTTTAGGGGTTTCCAATCGGTTGAAAATCGGCTCGAGACAGTTTTTGATCGCAGGGACCAAATTCATATTCTCTTTTTGTAATGCTTCCGAAGCGAGATCCGAAAAGA
>NZ_NPDS01000009.1:35000-37500 GCF_002811925.1 Leptospira barantonii | reverse complement strand
TCTTGTTTTCTACGGAGGATTTCTTTTCGGAATTCTTTTTATCGTTCTTTATATGAAGTATTTCAACCGCGACATTCCTTCGTATCTCGACGCCGCGGTTCCGAGTATGGCGATCGGTTACGCGATCGGAAGGTTGGGTTGTTGGGTTTCGGGCGACGGTTGTTACGGCTTTGCGACCGAGATGAGAATTCCTCTTTTGGTTTTCGATTATCACGGAGCGCATCCGTCCGGGGTTCCCGTTTGGAACACTCCTCTCATCGAATCCATCATTTCGTTTTTATTCTTTCTTTACTTCCAGTATTGGGCAAAGGATCAGAACTTTAAAAAGTTTTCCATCGGCGCTCAGTATTTGATTCTTCACGGGTTCGCGAGATTGATGGTGGAATTTTTGAGAGTCAACAAAGCGGTGTTCCCGTTTATCGATCCTCCTTCGATCGTAAACATTCCGAACGCGGAACAAAATCCGGCTTTCTTAAATCAGTATTACTGGCACGGGTTTTCCCAATCACAATGGGTATCCGTTGCGATCATCGTAATCGGGGCGATCTTTTTGATCAAGGGTAGACTTTGGGAAAAAGAAGGAGCGGCCGCGTAAAAACATTCAAATTTTTGAATGTAGAATTTGAAAATCCGCAAATCGGCGATCGTCGACTGCGGATTTTTTTATGGTAATCCTTTTAAAGTGCGGATCATCGTGGTTGTGTCCTGATAATCCGTATTCTTATACAACAGATTTCCATCCGCGTCGAGGATCACAAAAAAAGGAAGGCCGATCTTAAGTTCTTCAAAACGGGGATCTCTCGCATAGGTCTCGAAGATCGGATCGTTGTCCTTGACCTTTAAAAGAACCGCGCCTTTCAACGCCTCGTTCAAAGCGGAATCGTTTTGAGTGAGTTCTTCAAAAGCCTTGCAGTTCGTACACCAGTCCGCATAAAAATCGATAAAAACTTTTTTACCCGTGTCCTGACCTTCCGTGTACGCCTTACCCGGAGTTCTAAACCAGGAAAGATTTCCCTTCGTTTCCGTTTCCGTTTCGGTCGCGGATACGGAATTGATTCCGCCGAAATTCGGAACCAAAAGAACCAGAAGCGCCGTTGCGGATAAAACGACCCCGCTGAGAAACAAAGCCTTCTTCATTCTTACGTAGCGGTTCCATTCTTCCGGAAGAAAAAAGTATAAACAAAGAATCAGAAAAAGAATTCCGAATGCAACGAGAGGAATCGAAGAATCGGAGATTCCCCAACCGGCAAGGGACTTTTGAAAATACGTATAAGAAAAATATAATACGAAAACTCCGAGCGCCCATTGAATCCAACGCATCCATTTACCGGACTTGGGCAGACTCAAACCGAAAACTCCGATCATCAAAAACGGAAAACCCAAACCGACTCCGAATAAAAACATCTTAAACGAAGCGAGGACCACCGAACCGATCGTGATCGCTCCCGAACCCGCGGTGATCTGCAAAAGAATCGCGACCACAACGGGCCCGACACAAGGAGAAGAAAGAAGCCCGGCGCCCATTCCTAATAGGAAGGTTCCGCCGCATCCTTGTGCGGTTCTGACTTCTTTGGATTGGAAAAATGGAAGATGAATGAGATCGAGAGAACCGAGGGCCAATAAAAAGATAAGAACGGAAAGTCCGAGATTTACGATCGGATAACGGAGAATCACGTTAAACGCTCCTCCCGAAAAACCGGCGATCAATCCGAACGAAGCATACACTGCAACCAAACCGAGATAATAAATCGCGGGGTGAAGAATTTTAGGAGAACCCTCTCCTCTCGCTCTTACGATTCCTACGGTGATCGGATACAAAGGATAAACGCAGGGCAAAAGACTTGCGAGAACACCGCCGGTGATCAGAACAAAACCGGTCGTCCAATCGAAGGCACCGCTGGAAACCCCTTCGCTCACGGATTTTTGAATTTCGGAAAACCAAGAACCGGATAACGTTTCGGCGGAAAGGGAAAGGTTGAAACCCAAAAAGGAAATGAGGCTCAATACGCCGAAGCGGCCTTTGAGAAGATTGTTCTGAACGGCTCTAAAGTACACGATCCATTGACCAAAAAAAAAGGAACTTCGTTCCGAGAACAATGCTTTTGGTAAAAAATCAGGGGTCAACCCGATTCCCGATCAGCCGGTTCCCGAACTCGTAGTTTAGACTGAACGCGGTTTCAAAAGATTCTTTTTTTAAAGAAAGTGGAGCGCCGAAGAGCGCAGAATCCCCGACGATCGGCCGAATTTGGGGGATTCTCCCTTACGCAATTCGACGGAATTGCCGAAAATCATTCTGAATGCGGGTAAGAATTTTCAGACTGATCGGCTGTATCCTTTTAGGGATACTTTTGCAAGCGGAGACCCGTCCGGTTTCCGCCGAGATCGATCTGGATTACAATTACGAATATGAGAAGAACGGGCCTTATACGAAATTCTCGGATTGGGTCCCTTACAAACTCCACAAATGGGAACCGAAATTCCTCGAAGATTATTACCAACT
>NZ_NPDS01000009.1:0-32500 GCF_002811925.1 Leptospira barantonii | reverse complement strand
ATTTTTTGCCCAAGTGAAAGTATGGGCCGAAGAACAAAACGCAAAGTATCGTATCGAATTTCCGGATTCAATCTTTGAGGAGTTCGAACTTTCCGGTTCGGAAGAATCCTCGTCCCGTTCCATCTCCGTTCTTACAGATTCGCCGAGTCTCGGTGCGTCCGGAGTTCCGTCCAAATTCTTCCCCGCTTATGTTTGGGGAGAATCCATTTACTTTCCCTTTGCCTCGGAGACGAAAACGATTTCTTCCAAACTCGTTTCGATCGAGGAAAAATTAAAAACCGAGTTTCATCATAAAACGAAAAAACATTTTGAAACTCCCCTCTTCCAACTCGAGTTTCAAATTCTTTCCGCGGACAGAATCGACTTGGAAAGAATTTTAGATCTCCCGATACCGGGAAGTTTTGTGGAAAGAATTTCGGAGAAAGAGGGAGAATTCTTTTTAGTCACTCCGAAATTAAACGGAACTCAAAGTCTTTTTGCGATTTATCTTCTTTCAACGATTTCCGAAAAAATCGAATTCAATTTTTGTAAACTACGAATCGATCTTTCGCGTTGTGCGGACATTCTATCCGTTTGGTTTGCGCGTTCCGGATCGATTCTTTCCGGATTGGATGAGGAGAATTCTCCCTCATACAAAAAAGATAAGAACGGGAACGTTTCTTCTTTGGAGATTTCCGTTTCTCCTTGGCTCAGCGCTTCGTTTTTATTTTTGATTTTGAATTCTTCCCTTTTGGACGCTTGGGAAAATCGGGACGGTTCTTCGCCGGAAACGAAGACATCGGATTCCGTTCCTCATTCTTTTCCGAAGTTTTCCAAAAACGAATCTTGGAGGGATTTGACGGAACATAGATTCGCCTCCAGAGTATCTCGTCACGCAAACGAGGAAGAATCTTTTTATCATTCTCTGCTTCAGAAAGAATACGAGGTTTCCAAAGACGTTCTCGAATCCACTTTAAAAAATCGAATCGAAGAATTGGAAGAGTTCGAAATTCCGGAACTTTTGGAACGTTTGAAAACGGTTCAGGATTCTTCATCGGTTACGTCTTGGAACGATTCTTCCAAAGAAGAATGGAAATCCTTGCAGACCGAAATTTCAAATTCCGTTTTAGATCTCTGGAAAGAAAGAAAGGAACTGACGACGAAAAAAATGGAGGAAAATTCTTCCTCTTCTGCGTGGAAAATTCTGATCGAAATCTGGAAGTCCTAACGCGTAAGGAAACCTTGACAGGGCAATTCCCTTGAAAAAAATAGCACTGGAACCGATTTTATCGGGTCCAAACAAAACGGCGACGTAGCTCAGCTGGTTAGAGCAACGGAATCATAATCCGCAGGTCCGGGGTTCGAATCCCTGCGTCGCTAATCGTTTCAAAGGAGAAGACGTTGAAACATCTCTTTCTATTGATTCTTTCTTTCCTGATTCTGACCGGCTCCGTGTCGGCACAATCTGCGGCTTGTAATGAAATCTGCGGTTTTTATTTCGGTTGTGTGGAACAAAACGCACCGAGAAAACTCAGCGCGGACGAAAAGACCAAAGTGAAAGCGGGTTGTTTGAACTCCTGCAAAAAACACACTGCGGCAGTTGCGGCTTGTTTTGAAAATCACAAGTCACAGTGTAAACCGTTCAACGATTGTATCGTTAACACTTACAACGCGACCAAAAAATAAGTTTTAGACAAAGTTTCCTTCGAACGGCTTACGTCGTTTCGAACCCGAAAGAGCAACGGAATCGTTGCTCTTTTTTTATGTAAAGACGACTAACGAAGAAGTGTACGATCAAAGTCTTTAAAGACCGGATCGAGTCCCAGGTTTTTCAAAACGGAAACAAGTTCGGGAATCGTTCGGTTGTCCTCGATCTCGAATTGTTTGAGCGCTCCCGAATCGGTATAACCTCCCGGTTCCGTTTTGGATTCAACGGACATCTGTGTAATCCCGAGAGTGGCGAGATTGTTCCGAATGGTTTTCGATTCTCTTGTGGAAAGAACAAGCCCGATATCCGGAAACGAAATCCGAAACGCGAACAGATATTGAACGAATTCCTTGTCGCTTATAGGGATTATCTTTTGAAAGTCTCCCGCGGCCGGTCGCATCCTCGGAAGTGATACTTGGAAGGAAGTTCTCCAGTATTCTTTCATTAGATATTTTGCATGTTCTCCGAGTTTACACAATTCTCCGAGAGGATCGGAAAGTCCGAGAAGCGCACCGAGTCCGATGGTTCTAAAACCCGCCAACCCTCCCCGATCGGGTGCGTCGAGCCTGTAACGCATATTCTTTTTGATTCCACGATAATGATTTTCGGCGTAAACTTCCGGATCATACGTTTCCTGATAAACGACGAGCGCGGAGGTTCCGGATTCGATCATGGTTCGGTAAGGTTCGACGTCCAATGGATAAATTTCGATCGCGATCGAGTCGAAACTTTCCTTGAGAATGGATACGGCCTTGGAGATATATTCCAAATTCGTTTTGCTGTAATCTTCTCCCGTTAATACGACAAGATGCCGGATTCCCTTTTCTTTGAGAACGGAGGCCTCGCGTCGAATCTCCTCTTCGTTTAACGTTTTACGCGGAATCTTATTCTCGTAACTGAACCCGCAGTAGAGACAAGAAGATCTACATTCGTTGGAAAGATACAAGGGCATGTAGAGTTGAATCGTGTTTCCGAATCTTTCCTTTTTGATTTCCTTGGAAAAAAACGCCATCCGCTCGAGATACGGGGACGCGGAAGGAGATATGAGAGAAACATAATCTTCGAATGTAAGAGGAAGTCTATACTCGGATTTATGAAGGGCGTTTTCGACTTCGTTTTTCGTTTTGGAACGGACGAACTCGGCCCCGTCTTGAAAGGAAATTTTATCAAAAATCTCCGAGTACATTTCTTTCCTCTTCGTTTAAAAAACCGGTGAGAGGACTGGACGCGGACGCTTCTAATTTCGATTTCCCGCCGCTTCCTCCGTGAAGTCTCGCCAATCTTCCCGCTATGGTCGCGAGTTGAAACGCCTTAGCGATTTCTACCGGATTCTTCGCGATCGCGATCGCGGTATTGACAAGAACCGCGTCGGCTCCGAGTTCCATCGCTTCCGCGGCGTGAGATGGCAAACCGAGCCCCGCGTCCACAACCACCGGAATTTTGGATTGAGCGATGATGATTTCAAGATTCGCTTTTGTGCGAATTCCGAGATTGGAACCGATCGGAGAACCAAGTGGCATCACGGTAGCACATCCGGCTTCTTCCAGATGTTTACAAAGAATCGGATCGGCGTTGATATAAGGAAGAACCTTAAATCCTTCCTTAACAAGAACCTCGGCGGCTTTTAAGGTTTCTATAGGATCGGGAAGAAGATAAACCGGATCGGGGGTGACTTCCAACTTCAACCAATCGCCCGCGCCGAGTTCACGCGCAAATCTTGCGAGACGAATCGCTTCTTCCGCGTTTCTCGCTCCGCTTGTGTTTGCCAAAAGAAGAATTTTGTTTCGATCGATATGATTTAAGATATCGTCCTCGGGTGATTCGAGATCTACTCTTCGAAGAGCAACCGTGACCACTTCCGTTGCCGAAGCTGAAATCGCTTCTTGCATGATTTGCCCGGAGGAGAATTTTCCGGTTCCCAAAAAGAGTCTGGACTGAAACGTTTTTCCGGCGATGATGAGAGGATCTGAATTCTTGTTGTTGTCGGGGGATGAGGACATTCTTCTGTAGAAATCTTCAGGAATCCCCGCGCCGTCAAGATCCTTACATCCGTGCGCTTGACGGTTTTCTTTTTTTATTAAATTTTTCAACGAGAATGCGTACGCGTCGAAGGTTCTCGAAACCGTATCGGATATGGCGGCTATCTATCTCGACATCGATCAAAAAATTCAATCGATTCTGGTTCCAAGCGGCTCTGAGCGTTCGAATGTTGAAACGATTCTCTTTCCGGAAAGTTATTTGCAGAATTTAACACCGGAAAAACGGAAACTTCTTCCGAAAAGAATTCTTCCTCTTTTGCGAAGATATCAAAAATTTTTGATTTCTAAGAAAAGAATCAATGCCAACGCGCGGAAAACTTTGTATCAAAGGGACGTTGGAAAACTGGTTCGTTTGAACATGAGAATCGACACCGGAGTTTGGGCGATTTTAGGTGTTATTGCCGCCGCACACGGAGTTTCACGTTGTTTTTTGGTGAACTATATGATTTGGCTCGATGAATCCGGCGTCGGAAATTCTATCGATGAAACAATGAATGTAGGATGTCCCACCTTTCAAGATTCTTACAGTTATATCTGGAACTTAGATCTTGTCCAAAACCGGATTACAAAGACGCTCGAATTCATACCAAACCCGATTCGATTCTTAACCGCGGAAGATATACTACATCATTATCAAGAATAAACCAAAAAGGAGGCGACAAGCCTCAACCTGAACCAACGACAATGGCCAGAACAACCAATGCTTCCGAAAACGATTTCGATCTAAGAAAGAATTTATTGAAACACGAAACGAAAGGGACGGTTTTTAAACCGCCGCTTCCGTAACTTTTTCGGCGACCTGGGTCGCTTCGTCCAACTTCAAGGAAAGAATTCTGGAAATCCCCGGTTCTTCGTTCGTAACACCGAAAAGAGAATTCGCGCGATTGATCGTGGACTGCGCGTGTGTGATCACGATGAACTGAGACTTGTCCTTAAACTTATCCAGGATCTGACAGAAACGAAGTTTATTCGCTTCGTCCAAAGCCGCGTCGATCTCGTCCAAAAAGCAGAACGGAGAAGGTTTAACCATGTAGATCGCAAACAAAAGCGCGATCGCAGTCATGGATTTTTCACCACCCGATAAAAGACGTAAGTTCTGAACGTGTTTGCCCGGAGGTTCCGCCATGATTTCGATACCGGCGTTTAAGCTGTCTTCGCCTTCGGTCAACTCGAGCATCGCACGACCGCCGTTGAACAATGTGGAGAACGTTTCCTGAAAATTCTCGCGGATCTTTTCAAAGGTTTCACGGAATAGTTTTTCGGATTCTTCGTTGATCCTGCTGAGAACGTCTTCCACGTCCGCCTTGGATTTTTCGATGTCTTCCTTTTGAACACGATGGTGTTCGTAGATTTCCTTAACGCTTCTGTATTCTTCGATGGAAAGAGGATTGATCGAACCGAGCATCTGAATGTCGGACTTGAGCCGTTTCAGTTTTACTTCTTCTTTGGTTCTTTCCAAGTTGCGATTTTGAAACTCGGCACTCAGTTCCTGTTCGGAAATCGAATAGTCGTTGTAGAGTTCTTCCGTGAAAGAATCGATCTGAACCTTCAAACCGGAAACGGTTCTTTCTTTTTCGGTCAAAACCGGGATCAGATTCTTAAAATCGTCCTGATTCTTTTGGATATCGTGTTTTAGATTTTGAATCTCTTTTAGAATGTTTCTCAAGGATTCTTTTTCGGATTCGAGCGCGCGGCTCATATCCAAGAATTCGTTGTAACTCGATTCGATCTGTTGTTCGAGTTCGGAAACTTCGCGTTCGAATTCCTGTTTTTTGAAGATTACGTTTTGGATGGAATCCTTCGCGTTCTGAATTCTTTTTTCGATTTCTTCTTTGCGAAGTCCGATCGCCTTTCCCGCTTCGATTCTGGAATTTCTTTCGGAACCGAGTTCCAAAACTTTTTTTTCCAAGAAGACGGTTTGTTCTTTGTTGGCTTCCAGACTTTCGCGAAGGGATTCGATTCTCAAACCGGAATCCTTGATACTTCTCGTAAGATTTTCATTTTCCAAAATCAAATCTTCGATCTGTTGATCCAAGGTTTCTTTTCTGGATAAGAATCCGTCCCGATCAAAAAGAATATTGCGAATCATATCCTCGAGATGAACAAACTCCTCGAGTTTGGATTGAACGTCCCCGAGATCCAACGTTTCCAGAACGCTCGCGATCTTTGACGTTTCGGAAAGTTCCAGGTTGGAGCGTAGGTCCGCGATCTCGCGTGAATATTCCGACATCTTGGAAAGAAGAAACTCTTTCAGTTCCTTTCTGCGATTTTCGGTATCGATCGCTTCTTTCTTTTTGGATTCCAGTTGGCTGATGAGTTCGAAAATGACTTCTTTGAGTTTCTCGCGAAGTTCGTTGTGAGCCTTGTCGTTGGAGGCGATCTTGGATTCTTTTTCGAGAACGCTCATATTCTCGTCTTCGATTTGTTTTTCAAGAACGAGTTTGGAATCCTTCAGCTTCTGAATTTCTTCCTGAAGGAGTTCGATCTCTCCTTCGAGTTCGAAACATTCTTTCTGAATTCTTTCCAAGTCGATGACAAGAAGACTCAAAGAGGATTCTTCCTCGTTTAAGGTTTCGGTCATCTCGGAGATTCTTTCCTCGTATTCGAGAATGATCTGTTTGTTCTTTTCGATCTTTTCCTTTTGGATTTTCGTCTGGGAAAGATGATCGTATAATTTCTTGTCGATATCGGAAACGCGTTTTTCGATTTCCGATTTATCTTTTTCTAATACTTCGATTCTTCCGGTCTCTTCGCTGATCGTGTCGAGTAAGGTTTGATTCTTATCCTTGATCCCTTGCAATTCCTCTTCGGAGGCTTTGAGTTTTTTGGTGAGCGTCGAGAATTTCAGATAACGTATGATTTTGTCGGTTTCGTCCAGCTCCGCCTTGAGTTTGAAATAGGCTTCGGCCTTCTCTGCTTGTTTCTCTTTGACTTCCATTTCTTTTTTCATGGAATTCATGATGTCTTGGATGCGGAGAAGATTTTGTTTCGTATCGTCGAGACGTTTCAACGCTTCTTGACGTTCCAATTTGAATCTGGAAATCCCGGCGGCTTCTTCGAAGATCAGTCTTCTTTCTTCCGGTTTGGAATGAAGAATCCGATCCACCTTTCCTTGCTCCATGATCGAATAAGAAGACTTACCGATCCCCGTATCCATCAAAAGTTTTTCGACGTCCTTTCTTTGAACTCGAGAATCGTTGATGCAATATTCGTTGTTGCCGTCCAAGTAAAGACGACGAGTCATCTTTACCGACGGATAATCCATCTTGATGAGTCTGGAAGAATTATCAAAGATCACGGAAACTTCCGCGTAACCCGCGGGCTTGCGAGCTTCGGACCCGTGAAAGATCACGTCGTCCATCTTGTCGCCGCGAAGACCCTTCGCGGACTTTTCACCGAAGACCCATTTTACTGCGTCTACGATATTCGACTTACCGCTACCATTCGGTCCTACAACGGCGGTAAATCCGGGATCGAGAAGAATTTCCGTCTCGTCCGCGAACGTTTTGAATCCAACAATATTCAGACTTTTTAAATACATAGTTTTTGTGTTTTTCGTTTCCGATTGTTCCGGAAAGATGTTTCCAATTGACCAGATTTGGGCAGGGATTAGAATGCACCTGGGTTATTATGTCTCACAATCTCTCTGAAAAGACAAGAGAAATATTCGGGAAAAAGCCGTACTTATCCCTCTATTTCCAAAGACAAGCCGACCCGAATCTTAACTTCGAACTGAAGCCCGCAAAAAATCCGGAAGAATGGTTTTTGGAACTCAACGGTCGCGCACTTTCCAGTGCGGTAGCTCCTCGCACACAAGCGCAGAGAATTCTTCAGGCACAAAAAATTTCAGCGACGGATTTGGTAGCAGTCATCGGTCTTGGAAATCCACATCTCATCTTTGAAGTTCATAAAAATTTGGAACCTGGACAAATTCTTTTGTTAGTGGACGAACATCCCGAACTTCTTTTCCCTCTTTGGGACGGAGTTTTAGAACCAGTTATGGATGTTCCCGGAAGACATTTGTTTTTGGGTCATTCCGCTCTCAATCTTCTTTGGAATTATTTGGAATCTCTTCCCGTGGAACGTGTTTCCGGAATTCGAATCTTTAGAAACGCGGCGAGCACTTCTCTGAACGAGGCGTATTACGGAGAATTGGAAATCAAGATTCGGAAAATTCTTTCCTCAAAGATGAGCGATCTTTTGACCAAGTTCGAGTTTGAAAGAATTTGGGTTCGCAACACGTTCGTAAACACCGCGAACTTTCCGGATTCCAAAAATCCGAGAACCCGCATTGAATCCTTAAAGGAAAAATTTTCAAACGTTCCGGCGATGCTCGTGTCGGCCGGGCCTTCTCTTCGAAGTCAATGCGAATGGATTCGCAAGGTAAGAGATAAGGTTTTTTTATTCTCCTGCGACACTTCTTTGAAGGCGCTTTTGAAATTCGGAATCGTTCCGGACGGGGTTATCACCCTCGACGCACAAACTCATTCCTTCTTTCACTTTATGGGAGCTGAATCGTCTAACGTGCCCTTGTTCGCGGACTTGGTGAGTTCACCTTCGATTTTGAGATCGCAAAAGTTCACGAAGGTGGTTCATTCTTTGACCGCGAAATACGTTGTAGAAGCAAGCGGAGAATTAAAACGCGAAGTCACCGCGGGTTCTATAACAGCGGAAAAACTTTTAGGTCCGATCGGCGACATTCAATCCGGCGGAAGTGTGGCGACTACCGCGTTCGACCTGCTTCGCAATCTCGGTTGCAAACCCATCTTTTTAGTCGGTCAAGATCTTGCGTATTCGGGAAGGGAAATCCATTCCACGGGAACACATCACAACGAAAAATGGCTTACCCTGGTGCGCAGAACGCAAGGCCTTGAAAAGATCAACGAGATGATTATCCGCAAACGGGACACTCGTTTTGTTCCTTCGGCAGGAGGCGGAGAAGTCCTCACCGATTACGTTTTGGATTTATACAGACATTGGTTTGAAGAATCGTTTAAGACCCTGGACTTCCCCGTTTACAACGTAAATTCTCGCGGAGCCAAAATCGAAAACTGCGAGAACGTTTCCTTAGAAAGAGCGGATCAAATTCTTTCCGAGTTTCCGGATCACGGTTATTATTGGAAAGAATTCGGCGCTTGGAAAAACGAAGAACGTTTTGAAATTTCGAAAAAGGACGCGGAAACGTTTCGGTCCAATCTTTTACAAAAAATCCAAACCATTCTCGAGACGTTTTCGAATCCGGATATCCGGGAAGAATCTTACGAATCCGTTCTTTCCCGTTTTAGAAACGAGATCCAAACCTGGGAAGACTTGAATTATCTCGTTCGCAAAACCGAAATCTACATTCTCCGTCACAAAGACACGTTAGACGAAACCAGAAAGAAGAATCTATTTTTGGGCGCGGTTCTCAAGGAATTCACGGGCTTAAAACGCAAACTTCTCGCGGGAATCGAAACCGTTTAGAAGTTTCGAAAACGAGGCGGATCAACGAATCCATTGATCGCCTATCTCATTGAAACAAAAACGTTAGATAAACGGGGAATGTTAACAAACCCATTAGAATTCCCATTGCACCCATCAGAAGAAAACCGCATCCGATAAGTCTCGCGATGGGTTTTGGAACCGGAGTAGAAACGAAAATATGCGATATTTCTAATTCTCCGGAACGGATCAAATTGATCCCTAAGGTCGTGGATAAAAACAGACCACCCGAAAAAATGAGAACGCTTGCGAATACGGGAGCTATGTGTTGTTCGACCCAATCGGTTTTCAGAGCCGGGACATAGATATACATCAACAAAAGTCCGAATTGGACAATAGCGATGTAACTGGAAATAGTTCCTATTTTTTCAAGACGTTGATAGTTCAAGAGAAGAACCTCGGTTTATCCATCAATTTGATTGGATAACCGAGGAATCGGTATTTTTTGCGCGAAAGCGAACACGGCTTTGCGAATTTTGTTGAGGCTTTTGTTAAGCGACTTCCGCGATCAGGCGTTTAAGTCGATCAGATAACCGCGTCGTACGGCTTGATCGTCCGTGTTGACTCCGACCTTTGCGATGTTTCTCGCCCCGGAATTCACACTTTCCAAATCGGAAAGAGGATGAAGACGATCGGGCATGTTACGAATCGTAAATTCCGACTTGGAGAACTGCCTGGCTCCCGTCGAACTTTGAAGTGCGAAATTAATTTCTTTCATCATGACTGCGAATTTCCTTTTTGTTCAATCGGACACGAAATTAGAACTTTGTAAAGCAGAATCCGAATTCAAAAACGCGATCCGTAGAGAGCGTTTTTGCCGAGTTCAACACATCCTTAGAGTCCGTCGAAATTAAAATTCTCGGTATTTTCCTCCTCGAGTGGAGTCTCTTGGATTTCTTGGAGAAAACTCGAACCGGAATCGGACGAGGAAGATTCTCTTCCGAAAGAACTTTGTTGTTTGGGAAGTTCCAATTCAGGTTCTCCTTCTTCCTTCATTTTCATCAAAAGGGAGAATCCTTTCGGCGCTCTTACGAACTCGGGAAAGTATTCGTAAAACAACTTAGCGGATACAACTCGAAAGCTGGAAGGATACGCGCCCTTGTATGTGCCGGAAAGTTCCACGTCGGGGAGTTGTTGAAATCCGATTCGGTCCTCGAAATCGTTGAACTCCTGTTTGGTGAAAACCGGCATTCTCTCCGTGATGAGGTCCTTGAGAATGATCCAATCCAATTTAAAACGCATTCGATATCCTTGAAACGCGGACGACCTTTGGATCAAATTGACCAATCGTTTTAACGGATAATCCCTCTTCGCATAGGGTGTGAGATAGATGAGCAAATATCTCTGCGAGAAACCGAGCGGTTCCCAGACTCTTTCGGGAAACGGTTTGCCTTCTTCAGCCTTGAGATCGTCCAGGATGGATTGAAGTTCCGGAACGATTTCGGTCTGATCGGAATAAAATTCCTGTTTTTCGATTTCGCCGAATTCTCCGTAATAAAGCCATTTGTAAAGATCGGCGATTTCGAAGACCGGATGATAGTTCAGATATTGTTCGAGGAATTCTATCTTTTCTTCGCGGGTTTTGTTATCGTCGATTTCTCTCTGAATCATCGCTTTGATCCTCGTCTTTGACCGCGAACAACTCGGACTGATTTAAAATCCGTAGAATATTCTCCCTATGAGTAAGAATGATTCCGATCGAGATGAAAACCATGGTTCCCAAAACCCAATAGGAAACTTCTTCGTGCAAAAGAAGAATCGAGGAAAAAGCATAAACGAGCGGAAGAGTAAGGGAAGCAAAAATTGATCCCAAGGAGACGAATTTAAAAAATTTATAAACCGCTAAAAAGACGATTACGGCTCCGAGACAGGCGATCGGCGTGAGAACTAAAAATACGCCTAACGTGGTTGCGACGCCCTTTCCTCCCCGAAAACCCAAGAAGGGAGAAAACATATGACCGAGAACCGCAAGAACTCCGCAAGCGAGTTGAAACGGAACTCCACCTTCGGGAACAAAATGACCCGAAAGATAAACGGGCAACATTCCCTTCGCCACATCGAGAATCAAAACCGGAAATCCGAACTTCCATCCGATCAAACGACCCACGTTCGTGGCTCCGATGTTCTTACTTCCGAATTGGCGAATGTCCATTCCTCCGATCCGAAGAGCGATCCAATAGCCGAACGGGAGAGAACCAGCGATAAAACTGATACACGCAAAAAAAGCGAAGTTCATTTTCGATCCGATCGAAACTCCAATCGAACCGGAATTCCCTGAAGCTCGTAGGTTTCGGTGAGTTTCTTTTTGAGAAAGGAAACAAGATTCGATTTGAAGTATTCCACGTGGTTTACGAATAGAATCAGATGAAACGGAGAAGTCGAAACTTGTGTACAATAAAGCATCTTCGGAGGTTGGTGGGCCGAAAAGGATCTTCCCGCCTGCCCCATCCACAACTTTAGATTTTTATTGAGTTCGGAGGTGCTGACCTTTCTCTGAGATCGAGAAGCCAAATCAAACGAGAGATCCACGAGTTTTTTCACCCTGAGTTTTTCGGTCGCGCTGATCGTGATGATGGGAACTTCGCTTAACAATGGAAAACGGCTGAATAGTTTTTCCTTATATTCCTTGAGAGTTCTATCGGTTTTGTCTTCGATCTGATCCCATTTGTTGATCGCGATCAAAAACGGTTTTCCTTTTTCCTGAAGTAAAGAGGTGATCTTTTTGTCGAAATCTCCGAATCCTTTTTTTGCGTCCAGAAGATGGATCATAAGATCGCTGGATTCGATCGCCTTTAGGGTTCTTTGATACGAATAAAATTCCAAGGCTTCCGCGGACTTGCTTCCTCTTCGTATCCCGGCGGTATCCGTCAAAAGCAAACGTCTATCACCGAATTCTAATAGAGTATCCACGGAATCGCGGGTGGTTCCGGCGACCTCGCTGACCACGGCCCTTTCGTAACCGCAGATCGCGTTGAGAAGACTCGATTTACCTGAGTTCGGTTTACCGACGATGGCCAATCGAAATTCATAATCCTCTTCCGCAAGAGGAAGCTGTTGTGCGTCCTTCTTTTTGGTAGGATTCATCTTTTCGATCCAGACCTTTGCGGGCTTCTTACCGCTTAAAAAGAATTTTATCTTTTCGAGAAGAAGTCCTAAGTTCTTTCTTCCCACGGCCGAGATGGGGAGAACTTCCGCAAGACCCATTCTATAGAATTCTTCCAAATCGAATTCGTCCAGTTCCTTATCCGCTTTGTTCACGCAATAGATGATGGGTTTATTCGCGACTTCCGGTTCTCTTCTCAGATAACCGAGAAGGGTATGATCGGCCGGGGTGATTTCATTTTTATCCAAAAGAAAGATGATCAGATCGGAAGCCTTCAATTGTCTATAAGCGGCTTCCAATATGGATTGCGCTAAAGAATCCGGATTCGAAATATCGAGACCCGGAGTATCACAGAGATAAAAATCGAGGTCCTTGTCTTCCTGATAAATTCTCGCTGAAAGAACGTCACGCGTCACACCGGGATAATCCTCGGTGATCGCTAGTTTCTTTTTTAAGAGCGCGTTAAATAGCGTGGACTTGCCCACGTTCTGACGACCCACGATCGAAACGACCGGAATTTTTTCTCCGGGTTCTTTGCGGGGAGCTTTGACCGGAACTGCTTCTTCCGATTCTGCGGTTGGTTTTTTTCCGGCTTTAGCCATAGATTCCTTGATTCAGTGCGCCACTCATTCGTAGCGATTGGAAGATTTTAACGCACGCGCGATCTCTTGTTGTGCGTCTTTTTTCTGCATGTCGTCCCGTTTATCGTGCAGTTTTTTCGGTTTGCCCACGGCGATCTCCACTTTGACTCGGAGATTATCTTTGAAATAAACCTTGGTGGCGATGAGGACGAATCCCTTTTCTTTTACCTGACGATCCAACTTTTCGATTTCTTTCTTATGAAGAAGAAGTTTGCGGGGACGGATTTCGGGATGATTCGCGTAACCTCCGTTTTTATACGGGGTGATGGAGAAGTTCTCCAAAAAGACTTCGCCGCTTTTGATCTTAGCGAACGCGTCGGTAAGATTTCCTTTTTTTTCACGGAGACTTTTGACTTCGGAACCGGACAAAACGATCCCCGCTTCGATGAATGAGATCAATTCGAAGTTGAATTTGGCCTTTTTATTGACCAGCGGAGAATGTCCGGGTTCTTCTTTTTTGTTCGCCATCTTACTTTATTAAACCGACTTCGTGGACGGTTTTCTTTTCCGCTACGGCCCGGATTTTTTTCGGAACCGTTCTATTTCGGATTAATTTCTCATGCTGTGATTCGTAAGAATCAGTCTGCCCAGTTCGGTTCCGATCAGGTTTGGCATATTGTAAAAATTGTCCGAAGTGATCTGGATGGAATCCTGGAACAGATGTTCCGCAATGTATCTTCTTCCGAGTCCGACTCCGAGGAAGACGTAGTTCCGATTTTGGTTCTTTAGAATTTCGGCATGAAGTTTACGATTGTCCCGAGAATTGATCTCGTCGGAAACCTCCGCCTTACCTCTTTGCCCCCGGAAATCGGAGATCATTACCACAATTTTCGTCTGTGCCTCCGGCGAAAAGTACGATTCTACTTTTTCGAGAAGCTGATATTCTTCCACGGAATCGCCTTGCCAATCGGTTCGAAGATAATTGAACATTTCCTCTTCCTTGGCCTCGTCGTATTCCTCCTCCAGACGTTTGATCGGGATCAGATCGATTCTATCCTTTTTGTTGTTTCGGTCGGAATACGCGTGAATCGAAAAATCCACCTCGTGTTCGTTGAGGATATAAGCCGAAGAAAGCATCGCCGAGATCACGGCGACCGCGTATTCGAAGTTGAAGATCCTTCTCGACTTGGAAACGAGAAACGCGACCTCCACACCTTTGAGTTTTTCCTCGTTCTTATCGATGATCGTACGATCGAAAACCTTAGAGTCCCCTCTTCCGGATAAGAACGAAATGTATTTCCGAGTATCGATACGGTTTCCTTCGGTTCGATACATTCTCGTGATGTCGATTTCTGGATCGAAAAGACGATCCAGATTGAGTTCTATGTCCTCGAGGCTTTGACCGAAAACCTCTTTGAATTCCTTTAGGGAAACTTGAATCGTGTAGTCCCAAAGAATCTTACGTTTGGCAAGAAATTGTTTATAAAGTTCTTCGGTGCGATAACCCCAGGCTCCGCCACCGCCCGCGGGTTCGCCTTGTCCCTTGTTGCCGCGCGTGTCCTGGCCATACCAAGCGTCCGCGCCTTCCTTCATTTGGCCGCCAGTTTCTGGAGTATCGATTTCGATTCCTCGTTTGAGAGGATTACCCGAGTTGAGAAGTTTCGCCTTACCGGTTAACGCTTCTCTTTTGTGAAGTTCCGGATTCCACCAACGTTTCTTTTCAATTTCGGTGGCCGTTGTTAGAGTTTTTTTTTTCTTATCCTCAAGAATCTTGAAGAAATCGGATTCGACCTCGATGCCGGACATTTGGAAATCCAGGATTTTTTCGAGTTCCATTCTCTCCTTCGGATCTGCGATCTGATTTGTATAAGCGATCTTACCGCCTCGAACCGCGGTCTCTTTGAGACCGGCCTCGCCGGAAGCCGCGTCCGCATAACGGAGAATATGATCCTTCCAAAAAAGAATATTAGAAAGTCCGAATAGATACGGAAGAAGATTGGCGGAACCGATCGTCCTTTTTTTCGCGAGATCGCGGATCTTCAGGTGAAAGTTCACCATCTTCAAAATCAAACTGTTGCCGGGAAGATAAAAGGAAAGAATTTCGGTTAACGTGGATTCGTCTTCGAGATCGGGAAACAACACGCTCGTAAAACGGTTACGGAACGCTCTGGAAATCGTCGCGGTCGATTTGGATTTACGAAAAAGTTTCAGAGCAAAAATTCTGGATTCGTTCGTAAGTTGTACGGGTTCGTTGTGTCCGCTTTCGGGAGGAAGCGTAAGGGAACGAGCGTCGTCGGTGAGCATATTCAATTTTTCAACAAGCTCGGCGCCCGCGGCTTCGAGGTTTGTGATGAGAATGTTTCCGCCTTCGCGAATCCCTCTCGTCAAAGGTCCGTCCACCCAATCCACTTTGGAACCGTCGATCGGTTTCAAAGCCCCGATGATATCGGAAGTATGAATTCCCTTACAAAGACTCACCGTCTCCAAAGGAAGACCGGACATCTCCGTAAACATAGGAAGAAGAATCTGAGGATCTTGTTCCTCCGAATATTCGATGAGAACGTTTTCCTGAAACTGAACCGCGGTGAAAATTTTCTCGGAAAACTCGCGGAGTTTTAGAGGAAGAGGCACTTCGCTTAACAATTGTTTTGCGCGGTTTTCGTCCTGCACGGGAATCGCCTTATCGTTGCAGTAAAGAAATCCCTTATGGACCTGAAAGCTCGGTTCTGGAAGCGAAGGAGTCACGGACAAACCCGATTCGCTTAACAAAAGTTCCGTTTGTAAATCCCGGTCCTCTTTTTTGCGAAACGGTTCCACGTAGAAGTTCCAGAATTCGCGGAACTGAAGTTCGCTCGTATCGGCCTTCAAACCGAGAATTCGATTGCAGAGTTTTTTCAAGTTACGGATATTGAAGTGATATTTTTCAAGATCGCCCTTGCCGAGTTTACCCGTGACAACTCGATTCTCCGTTTCCAAAGAAATACGAATGCAGGATTGCAGTAAGGATTCGCTGAGAGCCGGATATAATTTTTTTAAGATAAAAAGAATTTCGTCCGGAGAATGGGGATCGATAAAAACCACGGAGAAAAAACGGGTGATGTCGAACGGCAAAGGTTTTCTTCCTTCGAAACCTTCGGACGGATTTTGAGTTCCGATAAAGTTAAAACCTTCTCCGCAGGAAATCCGAGAACCGTTCCCTTCGATTAACTCCAAATAGGCGGACTCGTAAACGGTGGAGAATCGTTTGATGATATGCGGTGGGCAAAGATTCATCTCGTCCGCCACAAAACTATGACCCGAACGAATCGCGGAAGTCAGAGGTCCGTCCGACCAAGCGAAACCCCGACCGTCCATCAGAATCCGATACGAACCGATCAAGTCCTCGGGAAGAGTGTCCTCGTTAAAACTGAATCTCGCGGTCGGATGTTTTCTCTTATGATTGATGTAATAGATGAGAGCGTTTTTACCGACACCGGCGTCTCCAACGAGAAGCACGGGTTTACCTTCGAGCAAAGGATAAAGAATATTGGATAAGTTGCGAACTGTCGAATCTGTCTCAACGAGATCGGATCCTAGACTTCCTGTGTTGATTCCAGATTTAGAAACTGGAACATTCAGACCGGCGATTTTTACGGTTTCCATGACTCAACCTTTCTCCCCTAGAATCCTCTGGCAACCTCAATTCCTGCCAAACTGTAATTTGAATGGTTTGACATTCAAATTAACTTTTCGAGAAGATTCTTTTTAGAAAGAAGTTTTGCAGTGGTTCTCCAGCATCAGAATTTCAAAAAGGATTAAGTATGAGTCAGAGTACGTTAGAATATGTTTTAGCCAATCGTATCCAAGGTCTGGATACTTCCGCCATCCGCAAAGCCTTCGAACTTGCAGGCACCTTGAAGAACCCGATCAATCTTTCCATCGGACAACCTCATTTTCCATGTCCTCCTAACATTATCGAAGCGGGTTGTAAGGCCCTGAAAGACGGCAAAACCGCATACACTCTTACCGGTGGAATTCCCGAGTTAAGAAGCGCGCTCGCCGAAAAATATAAAAACGTAAACGGAATTTCTTATGCGACCCCGGAAAGAATTCTAGTCACTTCCGGAATCAGCTCCGCGTTCTTACTTCTTTTTAACGCGTTGTTAAACGAAGGCGACGAATGTTTGGTCGTAACTCCGCACTTCTTAATGTATCCCGCATATATCAAAATCTACGGCGGAAAGATGAATTCGGTTCACGAGTCTTTCGAGCCCGAAGCTCTCAAAGAATTTGCGAATAAAAAACTGAAGATCATCATCTATTCTTCCCCGTCGAATCCTACCGGGAAAATTCTTTCCCGCAAACAACTCGAAGCGTTAGCCGATCTCGCGGAAAAAACCGGAGCGTATTTGATCTCCGACGAAATTTACGAACTTTTCGACTACGATAAAAAATTCATTTCGGCGGGGTCGTTTTACGATAAGGCGATCACTCTTTCCGGTTTTTCCAAAACATACAGCATGACTGGACTTCGTTTGTCCTCGATTTTGGGTCCCGAACCCATTATAAAAGCGTTAACTACTTTGCAACAGTATACGCTGGTTTGCGCTCCTTCCGTAACTCAGTGGATGGGACTCGAAGCTCTGAAAACGGACATGAGTTCTTACATCGCGGACTATAAGGAAAAAAGGGATTTCGTCTACGAATCCTTAAAGGATCGTTACGAGGTTTCGAAAAGCGAGGGCGCGTTTTACTTCTTCATCAAGATTAAGGAAAAGGACGACGACTTTATTCTCAGGGCGATCAAAGAAAAAGAACTGATCCTTGTTCCGGGTTATATCTTCGCCGATTCCAAAAATTACATTCGAATCAGTTTCGCATCCGAATGGGAGAATCTGAAACGAGGAATCTCCGCGCTTGCAGAGCTTGCCTGAATCTTTTCATTTTTGGTTGTTCTTAAGTTTCGGAAGTTTAGGCGCGGCTTCCCTGGGAAGTTTTTACGTTACCCTAGGCTTTCGAATCTTGGACGTCTACTACGGCAAACATAGAAAATCGCTTTCCGTTTTTCAAAAATGGAAACGGATCTTCACACATCCGAGTTCCTGCGATCACTGCGACAAGGAAATTCGTTATCCGGAACTGCTTCCCGTCATCGGCTTTTTGATCTCGAAAGGTATATGCAAATTCTGTAAAGGAAGAATCAATCCTCTGTTTCCCCTGATCGAATTCGCTTTCGTCTGCGTGTTTGTGTTTTGTTTTTTGTTAACGAAAAATCCGGCATTCAGTTTTGTTTTTCTTTTTTTGTGCGGTCATCTTTTGATTTCCTGCATCACGGACGCGATCCATTTTTCTTTGGATTATGAGAATCTTCCCTGGATTCTTTTGTTCGGTCTGGGTTCCGTTTATCTTTTAAACGGAAAACTTCCGGGTCTGAACGAATTGTTCGTGTTCGGCGGTTTTCTTTCCGCGTTTGTCGTTTTGTATTTTTTCTTTCCGGGTGGAATCGGTTTCGGTGACGTTTTGTTCGCTCCCGTTTACGCGATGATCGCAGGTCATCCTTGGTGGATGTTTTTTCTAAATGCGTCCTACATCCCCGCGGTTCTTTTTACGATCGTTCTACGCGAAAAAGGAAAAAGTATAAGAAGAACCCCGATCCCTATGGGTTTGTATTTCGGGATCGGTTTGATTCTTACGTTTTTGAGTAAGATTCTTTTTGATTCCGGGGTTCTGCCGTTTACAATCTTTTCTGAATATTCAAATTCCCGGTGATACTTAACGTTTTTCTTTTTCAAAAAGATCGACACGAATGAGATCAAAGAGCGCCGATTTCCATTCTCCCTTAAATCGGATAAAACAAAAGGGCCGCAAAAAAAAGAATCAGCCAAAAACCGGTTTCGATCGTTTCGCTGAGGGGTTGAATTTTTCGAATTCCTCCGTAAGCGTGCACGACAATCATCAATCCAAAACAACCAAGAAGAATGTTAAAATAGAACGGCTGAACCGTGGGGTTGCCGGCCGCGACGAAACCCATATAACACAAAACGGCCATCACGCTCGCAAGACAACGTCCGTAATAAATGGACAAGTGATTCTGTCCGGGAATTTCCCAACCCAAGGTCGCCGCCCAACGCAGAGGAACCAAAAACATTGGAAGCGCGAACACGAAAAAAGTTCCGGCAACAAGAACATACAAAAACAAACTCGATTGAGATCCCCAAACTCCGAACATAAACTTCATTCTCCAAAAATAAGTTAAGACACGATCTATAAATCGGCAATCGATCGAATCTTTGTTTTGGTCTTCGCCTCGTTTTTGAAAAGGTTACTGCGTTGCGTTTTTATTTTTACGAAACGATGTTTGCGGTTTCTGAAAATTTTGAAAGCGTTCCATCAAATTCGTTTTTTTGAATGTATTTTTTCGAAGAATGGAGTGTAACCTTTTGTGGAACGATTCGAAGAAAGATAAGGTGCGTCCAGCCAGTGTTAGCGATTTGGAAGTATTGCGAGGAACATCAAGAAGTTTATTTCTTCTTTTTTACCGAAGAACGAAAGGGATTTGTGATCTGCAAACCTTGGATCTTCAGTCCATCCTGCAGATCTTCGCTTAAGAGTATCTTACAATCGGACTCGATGGCGGAACCGATAAGAACGGAATCATAAAAGGAAAGTTTGTATCTTTCCCTGATTTCAATCGCCTTCAGAATATTCTCGTTCGAATAATAAACGCTACACAAAGGAAACATGACTCTTTTCAAATAAATTTCCAAATCCTTGGATTTCAGCGGCACTTGAAATTTTTTTAAAGCGACATTGGAGAATTCTTGAATCACTTGATAACTGATTACGTAGTTACTCTCCGTCAATGCGATAGAAACAATCTCTTTCGACTTTTCGTGTTTCACTTTGTCTTCTAAGTCAAAGTTATAAATGAACAGATTCGTATCCAAAAATATCTTATCTTTCATTCATTTCGTCCCGAGAAAATTTTCGACCCACCTTGACGTAATTTAATTTTTGCAGAAGATTTTCGTAATCGGAAACGTCTTTAACGGAGTTCGAATAATTCTTAAGAAATTCATTAAAAACTTCCGCTAAGGATTTCTTCTCGCCTGCGGCACGCAATCTTGCCTTTTCAAGCAATCGATCGTCGGCTCTAAAGGTAATATTCTTCATAATTCGATCAAAGCACGATTTTCGTGCATTGTCAAGTTTTCGATTGTTTTTTACGCCGAATCGTTTAAACGACACGTTTGTATTTAAAAATAGACAACTCTAAGATCCGTACCACCGTGAGTAACGTGGATCGTATCGGTCTTAATTCCCAGATTGCGAATCAGAACGGACCAAGAATCCTCGTCCGGACAAAGAATCAAACCGCTTATTTCACAGGGAAGTTCCCACCAATGTTTCAATCTTTCACCGAGTTTTTTGTAGAATCCAGTGGAAGAACCGGTTTCCATACGAAGACCGTAAGGCGGATTGAGAGGCATCCAAATTCGCTTCGGTTTTCCGGAAGATTCCCAGATCTCCTTCGGAGAAAGTCCGAAAAAATCTCCCGCCTTGTGAACGAAACGGATCGATTCGGAAAGACCGCTCTGTTTTAGAAAATCCTGATATACGTTCATTCGATTTTCGGCATATTCGAACGTTTCCGAATTGAGTTCGTTCCACCAGATTCCGATCGAATTCCCGTTCGTTTCCTTAAGAATCTTTTTTCTAAGAAATTCCCAGGTGGCTTCGGGAAATTCCTTCATGTCTTGAAAAAGATATTGTCTGGAATAATGCGGAAAACCGATTCCCAAAATGGAATCCACGGATTCTCGGATCAGGGTTCCCGTTCCCGCAAACGGAACAAAAACCGCGTCCGGATTCGGAAGTATTTTATGCATTCTTTGTATTAGAAATCTTGCAAGGTCTTCCCGAATCGGCGCGGACTTGGAAAGGGATTTAAAACTTCCCCGTTGATTGAGGGGTTCTCCGCCGAGTCCCACGTTCAGAATGATTTCGTCTTCGACAAGAAGCGCGCTGAGTTCCGTGGTTTTGTCTCCCTTCTTTCCCGACGTCTTGGATATGGAATCGCTTTTCGTTTCCCAAAGACGGTTTAGGTCCTCGTTGGTCCACTCCGTCTCCCCTTTCACTTGCGGGCGAAACTGAAGGTTCCAGTCTTCGGGAAGAATTTCGGATTTACGAAGAGCGGTTTCAAACTCGTCGAATGAAAATGATTTTTTAAACGGATACATTCCCAGGTTCAATCTGAAATCCCGAACCCAAGGAATTCTCACCAAAAGTTCAAGCGCTTGTCTGAAGTTCGCGTTCTCCAGGAGAATTTTTCCGGGAAGAATTTTTAAAAATGGAATCTGCGTTTTGGGAAGATATGAATCCGCGAGAATTTTCTTCGCGATCTGTTCGGTTTCTTTGGAAGATCCCGTTGGGAGTAGATATTCCCATCTTCTTGTCTGTCCCGATTTAAACTTAGGAAACTTCCAATGCATAAAACGTAGAATCGAAGACGGGACTTTTAAAGCCTATCTGAAAATTTTTTCTCTCAAATATTAAAGCGACCCTCAACCTTTCGATTTCTTTTTTTGAGCTTCGAATTCCTTCAAGGAAACCACTCTTCCATCCACGAGATGAATCTGTCTTTTGGTTTTGGAGGCGAAATCGGTATCGTGAGTCACCACAAGAATGGTGGTTTTGGTTTCACGATTCACCTTCTCCAGAATGTTCATAACAACCTTGGTGTTTGCGGAATCCAAAGCTCCCGTGGGTTCGTCCGCGAATATGTACTTCGGATTCATCACGAGCGCGCGAGCGATCGCGACCCTCTGTGCTTGACCGCCGGAAAGACGGTTGATCCTGTAATCCATTCGATCCTTAAGATCGAACTCCTCCAAAAGATGTTCCGCGTAACTCTGAGTTTCCTTCAAAAGCCCGGCCTTTCTCGCGGGCATCAGAACGTTTTCAAGCGCGGTGAACTCGGGCAATAAATAATGGAACTGAAAGATAAACCCCATCCTTTTGTTTCTAAACTCGTGGATTTCCTCTTCGTCCATTTTATAGATATTCTTTCCTCCGATCTCGATCGTTCCCGCGCTCGGGGGATCCAAGGAACTGATCATATATAGGAGTGTACTTTTTCCCGAACCCGATTTCCCGGTTAAGGAAACGTAGTCCCCGTCTTCGATTTCGAGACTGACTCCCTTGATGATCTCGGAAGTTCCGAACGTCTTTCTTAGATCGTTCACGGAGATTCCACCGTGATTTGCGATTTGCATCCGCATCCTATTCTCCCCTTATGATTTCGATCGGCGAAAGTTTTCCCGCGGATCTTGCGGGAATCCAACTCGCGATCAAAGTGGCGACCATAGACTGTAAGAACGCCTGTAAGTAGATCGTGGGTGCGAATGAGATCACCATCGTTCCGGCGCCTGCGGAAAAAAGAGGATTCGTAAACGGAAGCGACTCGATTCTCAAACAAACCAAAAAGCCAACCAGTAGTCCGATAATACCTCCGGTGATTCCTAGGATCAATCCCTGGAGTAAAAAAATCATCAAAACCTCTTTCGGTCTGTATCCGATGGAACGAAGAATCGCGATTTCCCTTTTTTTCTGATTGATGATTACATTCAAAATATTGTATATTCCAAATCCGGCAACCGTAAGAATGGCCGCGGTCATGGAATATCGGATCGCGTCCTGTAGTTTGAAGATCGCGAAGAAGCTCGAGTTCGCCTCTTGCCAGCTCAAAACCTTCTCGTCCCCTAAACTTCTCCATTCTTCCGCTTTCGACAAGGAACGGTTCACGTCCTTAAGACGTACCGCGATATCCGTGATCATTCCGGATTGTCCGGTCAACAATTGAATTTCGGATAACAGTCCGTAGGCGACGCTGTCATCCAGAGCCTTGTTTCCGGAACGAAAGATTCCCGAAATTCGGAACGGAGTTTTTTCCTGAAGTCCCGAAGTCACCCAAACCGTTTTGTTCAATCCGAGTCCGAGAAGTTTCGCGAGACCGTCTCCGAGAACGATTCTGTTTCCCGCAGAGAGAGAATCCACGCTTCCTTCCGTGATGTAATCCGCAAGGGGCGTGATCAAAACCTGTTTGGAAGGAATGATTCCTATGATTTTTCCGGATTCCTGATTCGCTCCCGAAAAGAGAAAAATTCTTCCGCTCACTTGGGGAGAATACGCTTGGACTTCCTTGTCTTGTTCCAATCGTTCATACCAAAGAGTTGCGTTGTTCAAATGAGTGGAACCTCGTTTGCCCGAAGGAGGTGAAAGCCAGAACACGTTTTCGCCCGGAAACAGATCGTCCATTGAAGTGGGAAGAATGATCTCCTGTCTCGGACTGATTCGAACGTGACAATCCGCGTTGATCAACTGATCCACAAGATAACCCCTGAACCCGAGAAGAACACCGGAGATGATGATAAACGCCGCGGTTCCCAAAACGATTCCAGAAAGGGTCGTTATGGTTTGTTTGCCCCGCACGAGCATCTGTCTGATTGCGATAAACAACATTAAGGAACCTCTGTGAGCTTATCTCCGGCTTGAATGTCGCCTTCCTTAACCTCGATAAACTGTTCGGATTTTAGTCCCGGAACGAACGGAACCGCAATCGATTTACCGTTTCTGAATATTAGAATTTTTTGTTTCTTTTCGTATTTTCTAGGAACAAGAACCGCGCTGTCCTTCCTACCGACTTCGATCGCCACGTCCGCGGTCATCCCCGGAAGAACCCCGTCCGGAAAACTGGCCGCTTCGATTCTCGCGTAGAACTGTCCTCCGTGAGAAAACGTTCCTTGAACTTTTCCTTGAACCACTTCGTTCGGTTTTCCTTCGAATCGAATCAAAGCCTTTTGTCCCTTTCGGATCGAAAGAAGAATCTGTTCGTCCAAGGCTACGATCAGATATTTGGAGCCGACACCTAACACCTCTATGGCGAGAACATTCTGAAACGCAACCTCACCTTCGTGATAACCCACGTCGGAAACGATCCCGTGAATCGGAGAACGAACCACGGTCATCCCTTCGAGTTGGAGAAGCGCCTGACCCGAGGAAACCTCGTCTCCTTCCAAGACGAATACCTTCGTAATTTTGGTCGGAACTCCGACCCTGAATCGAAACGTATCCAAAGAATGAACGGTCCCGAGCCCGTATGCTTTCTCCGCGATCGGTCCGAGAACGGCGACGTCTTCCACTTGTTTTTTACCTCGAGTCGAAAACAACACGATCAAAAGGACGATCGGAATCGCAGGTATAAGAACCCGAAACGGGAATCGAAGAGATCTATAAACCCGGATCAAAGTTTTAATTTTATCAATAACAACATTCATACAAACTCCTGATAAGAATCGTTTTCGATTCTAAGATTTCTTTTTTTTCTTCTTCTTAGCTTTTGCCGCGGGTTTAGATTTTGTTTTACGGGCCGGCGTCTTTTTTTTGGGTGCGGGTTTGGAAACGAGCGCCTCTTTCTTGTTAGGCGCCAATCCTTTCGAGATAAACTCGATCGTTCTTTTCAACTCGGCTTCGTTGTCCCAACCGTCCTCGGCCTTCTGTTGAAAGAAAATTTCAGTGAATAAGATATAACCCGCGAGATTCGTCGCAACTAAACGAAACGCGCTCGTGATCGGCATCTCTTCGATCAATCCCTGATCTTGGAATTTTTTGAGACGTTGAATGATCAGAGGCGCTAGCCTTTCCGTAAAGACTCGTTCCAAAACGCCTTGTATCTCCGAGTTGACTAGGGTTTCCTGAAGAATGATCCGAATCAGATTTCGATTCTTT
This sequence comes from Leptospira barantonii, assembly GCF_002811925.1. Lineage (NCBI taxonomy): Bacteria > Pseudomonadati > Spirochaetota > Leptospiria > Leptospirales > Leptospiraceae > Leptospira > Leptospira barantonii. The sequence continues at coordinate 7,843 of NZ_NPDS01000009.1, read as the reverse complement.
GCGATAAAGGAAATTCTCTCCTCGAACACCGCCGTCAGAAATTCTTCTATGGAAGAGAAGTCCTTTGAAAAAACTCCCTGAAGTCTTCTCAGAGTGATCGGAGCGATGAAACCTTCCATGATCGGAAGAACCAAACGAAGAAGAAGTTCCTTCTTACTTTTGAAATGTTTGAAAATCAGCCCTTCCGCGACGCCGGCCTTCTTCGCGATTTCCATAGTCGTGGCCGCGGAAAAACCCTTTTGAGCGAATATGTCGATGGCCGCCAAAAAGATCTTCTTTTGGCCTTCCGGCCATTGCGGATCGATTTCGATATTGTCCTTCATTTCTTCCATGATAAACCTTTCGGTGAGTGATTACTCACTCAGTATGAGAAAAAAGACGAAATCTGTCAAGGTTCTAATACGGGTTTTGGCTCGATTTTTTCGGATTTTGAAATTTTTTTAGGAAATAAATTTATAAACCAAACGATTTAGAAACGCTTCAAAGCCGTATCGAAACGAGTTTTCAAACTCGTTTTCACAAAAGAATCCGTATCGAATTCGTTCCCATTTTGTAATTTCGAATCGGGACCAGCCTTTCAATTTCGACCATTTTTGACTTGAGCCTCTGCCTCCTCTTTAGCCTACTATAGATTTGGGATCCGAATTCGATTCGGACTTTCCAATTCATACCAACACAAAGAGTCAGAATGTTTCAACGTATACCCACACACTTAAAACTTATCTTAGGTTATGTTCTCTACTTCGCTCTCATCCTTTTGTTATACAAGATCGCTTTTTTATCGGTCTATTCATACCGTCTTCGGGAAGTTCCCGTGGAAGAAGTCGCACTCGCATTCCTTTTGGGATTTCGATTCGACCTAGTCGTGATCGGAATGACGTTGGGTTTGTTCGCATTCTTATCCGTATTGCCTTATCTAAATCGATTCAAAGCGTATCGTTTTTTCTGGGGATACACTCCGATTCTTTTGGGAGTTTGGATGATCGCGCACTTGATCGCGGACATCATCTACTTTGAAAACGCGAACAAACATATCGGCTACGAAGGTTTCGTTTTTATCGGAAAGGACTTGGGAGTGATTCTACGTTCCGCTTTGGAACAAAACACGGTTACCTTTCTCATAGGAATCGTTTTTCTTCTCGTGTTTCTTCCAGTTTCCACCTGGCTTTTTCTCAAATACAATCCGTATCGATACAAGGAAGAATCCTGGAAGTCCACAGGAATTCAAATCGCGATCGTATTGATCGTAACGATCATCGCCGTTCGGGGAGGAATTCAAGAATCTCCAATAAGAGCGACTAACGCAATCGTATCGGGAAACAACTTCGTAAACAACATCGCGTTGAACGGAGTTTTTACCTCCATCATGGATTTGAAAAGTCAGACCATTCCTAAATTCTTAAAATTGGAAACCGACGAAGCCGTTGCGATCGTTCGAAAGGAAATTTCTTATTCCGGTGCGGAATTCATCAGCGACAAATATCCGATTCTCAGGGTTCAAAAAGAAACAAACACGGGGACACCGCCTAACGTGGTCTTGATCATGCTCGAAAACTGGACCGGTAAATTCATCCGTCCGATTTCGAACGGACTTGTGGAAGGAAAGGAAGTCACGCCCTACTTCAATCAACTTTTGAAAAAGGGAAGATTCTACAATCGATTCATCGCTTCGGGAGGAAGAACGACCAACGGTATGATGTCCATTCTTACCGGAATCCCGGATCGTCCCGGTTTAACCGTGGTTCGTACACATCAGGTTCTCGGAAACTTTTCCGGGATCGGAAATATTTTTAAAAGAATGGGTTACGATACTTTTTTCGTAACCGGCGGAGATCTAAGTTTCGATAACAAAAGCACCTTGATGCCTCACTGGGGTTTCGATACGGTTCTCGGAGAAAAAGAAATCGCGAAACTCGGAAGATTCAAACTCGGAGCCTGGGGTTACGACGACGCGGACGTATTACAATTATTGCATGAAAAAATCTCGTCTTCCAAAAAGCCGGTTCTCGGATTGGCGCTTACCCTAACCACACATTATCCGTATAGAACTCCTTCCGAAAAATTTAGAATCTTCGATCCGTCTACCAGAGACTATGACTTTCTAAACGTTTACAACTATGCGGATTGGGCCGTTCACAACTTTATCACACAAGCCGAAAAGTCCGGTTACTTTAAGAATACGATTTTCGTTTTCGTTGCGGATCACACGCACCATAGATATCTCGACTACTACGAGGATAGAAACGTTCCGTTTCTGATCTACGCTCCGGGAAGGGTCGCACCTGCGTTAGACGAAACTATCGCGTCCCAGTTGGACGTGATTCCTACGATTCTCGGACTTGTGGGTAAAAAGGCGGTATTCTCTTCGATGGGAAGAAATCTTCTCGCACCGGGCAGAACACAAACCGCCTACTTTGCTTACGGGAATCTTTTCGGTTGGATCGAAAACGAACATTTTTATCTGAGATTTTTCGACGGGAAAGAGGATCTTTCGTATAACATACAACCTCCTCGTCAAAAGAATAACTTCTGCGAGAAGGACCCGGTCGTATGCGACGATATGAGTAAAAAAGCGAAAGCGTATCTCAACCTGAGTTACGAACTACTCAATAAGAATATCGTGTTTCCTTCCGACGTGGAATTGCAAAAGGAAATCGATCCTAAGAAATGATCAGAGTTTGATTCCCGAGGTGGAATATAAATCCTGACAAAGACTACATCCGTCCAATTCTTTGCGGATCGATTTTTTCTCTTCCAAATTCATCGTCGGCCAAAGATTCTTTTTTTCGATCGGATCCGCTTGGATATCGTACGCTTCTTCGTCCGGCGGAAAAGAATTCAGGCGAAGCATATAATGAAGATTTCCTTTGATGTAACTCATTCCGACCCGATACAAAGAAGTTTCGTTGTTGTTCGCGATAAAAATTCTTCTGTCGTTCGGAAGATTGGAAAGAAGAGATCTGCCTTCCAGCCCCGATAGATATCCTTTCACTTCGGGCTGACTCGAAACACCGAGTATATCCGCGATCGTAGGAATGAGATCGGTGTTGGAAACGTTACGATCCGAATTCTTTTTGAGGCGATCCTCGAATTTCTGATTTTTCAAAGAACCGGGTACAAAAAATACCATGGGAATCGCTACGGTTTCGATATGATTACTTTCGATATGGCCGATGTAGTCGTGTTCGAAAAGCGCCTCTCCGTGATCGGACGTGAAAATTACGAGAGTGTCTTCGGATAATTTTTCTTCATTCAAAAAATTGAATACTTCTTCCAAAAGACCGTCGAGATAACGAACCGAATTGTCGTAAGGAGCGAACGTATCCTTTCCGATCGGAAAGTAAACGGATTCTTCGGGAATGATATACGGAAAATGATTCGTGTTGAGATGCAGAACACCCGCGAAATTCTCGCCTTTGTTTTTCAGAAACTTCACACGATTTCGAAATTCGGCGACCGTCTTACGATCGTCGATTCCAATATCGTTGAAAACGCCGAGACCGCTGATCTCCTTATTCCACAAAAAGTCGATTCCCGCGTTCTTAAAAAATCCGGAAAAATTATTCCAACGAAAGCTATGACTGGAAACGTAAAACGTGGAAAGACCCGCCGCCTTACCGTATTCCCAAAACAAAGGGGAGCTGTGAGTCATCGAAACCGGTTGAATCGGCGAAACTCCCGATAACAAACTCGGAACCGAAATCAAAGTGGAACTTGAATTCGAAAACGCATTTCGAAAAACTACAACGGATCCGCCTTGAGGATTTTTAGTCCAACGATTCAAAAACGGAGTTGTGTCCTTGTCGTAACCGTAAAGAGCCATACTCTTTCTGCGAAGACTTTCGCTCAGTACGATCAGTATATTTTTTCGAAACGGAGTCGGACTTTCCTTCAGAATCGGTTTGTTTCTGGACTGCAATCCCGCTGAACCGAGGCGATCTCCCGTAAGAAGATTGTAGATATTGCGATTGATAAACGAAATGGAATTCGTATCCGCAACGTAGATCTGATCGTTAAAACGGGTGTTGTTGTGGAAGAACGCCGTGAGCGCCAAGAACCCGAGGACCGCAACCGCGAGAATACTTCTTTGAAAACGAGCCGGTTTGAAGTTCGAGGACGCGATTCTCAAACTTAAGAAAAGCAGAATATACAAAAAGAAGAATCCTATCAAACTCCAAACGGTAAGACCTCCCTTAAAAATCGTCCAGCTATTGAACGGTTCCTGGAAGATATAGGAGAATACGAAAAAGTTCGGCATGATTCCAGCGTATAAAAAATATCCGTAAGAACCTATTACACAAATCGAATATGCAAACGCCGCAAAACCCAAGACGGCCCAATACGATCTAAATCTTGAAACGGAAAACAAAAGAAACAGAGAAAATAAAAGTAAGGAATAGATCAGTGAAGAATACAAAAACGACAGGAGATAATACGCCCACTGTATGGCTTCCATTTGACTGAGAATTTTCCAGCGAAGACCGAGATCCGCGAAAAGAATCAAGGCCGGCACGAGAAAAACGAAAACGAACCGAAGTTTGGATTTGGATATGGAAGTATTAAAATTATTAAATTTTTGTATAAAGAGAGAAAACAAAAATCACCCCGTTCTTGTTCGAAATAAACCATTCTGCCCGAATACTCCGTTTTTATTTTTCTTTCAGTTCATAAATCGAAAGGAAAGTATCGGGTTTTATATAGTAAGCAATTGCTTACATGTTTATTTTTAGGATACCTCCAGAGTATCAAGTTTTTTTCGAACGATTCTCGGGCGATTTTCGAAAAATAACCCTCAAAACGAAACATCTCGTCGGCTTCCAAAGTATAATTCGGTTCTCATTCTTTCGATTTTTCGGAGAGGGTCGTTCGTCTCGAAATCGCAAGCACCTAACTCGAATTATACGAATTCAAAATCAATGGACAAAATCGGGGTCCGATCAAACCTGAGCTCGTGTTTTTAGAATCACTTTCCAATCCAGGAATCCTAACCGGAATGATCACTCCCGCAGTCATGATCACCGCTTGTGCGAGTTTGATTTTTTCCACCGCAAATCGCCTAGGAAGAATTTTCGATCGGGTCAATCTTCTCAAAGCGGAAGTGGAGGGAGTTCTCGCGGGCAAACTGCCGTTTCCTTCGGAGAGAATGGAAAGTCTTGAAAAACAACTTCAGATCCAGAGAATCCGTGCGATTCTGATCCAAAGATCCATGGCCTTTCTTTATACGGCCACTTCCCTTTTTGTTTTATCAAGTTTGGGTTTCGCGTTGTCCAAGGCATTGTATCTGGATTATTCTTGGGTTGCGACTCTGACCGCGCTCTTGGGCGGAGTTTTTCTTTTTATGGCGAGCATCTTTTTGTTGTATGAAAGCCGCTACAATCTCAAGTTCATCAAGGGTCTTATCGATCTTACCGAATTTTTAGGTTCTCAAATTCAAAAATAAACGTTCCGAACTCGGCATTCGGAGGGCTCCCTGCTCCGACCTTCCGCGCTCGCCTCCACTTCATTCTCTATCGAATTCAAATTTCGTCAGGATCTGAGTTCGTTTTTTCCCGATTGCGTCCGTGCGTTTTTGAGAAAAAAATCGAACTTTTGAAAGCCTACAGGTCTAAATGTATGTAAGCAGTTACTTACTTTTAGATGAATCGATTTTTAAAAACTATATTTACCGTCCCAATCGTTTTGATCGTATTCGATTTTTGGCCCTCGTTTTCTCCATTGGAAGCCTTTGGTCCCGCCGGATCCTTCAATCACATTCGAATTTTAAAAGAATCCTTCCGTGAATTCACCGAAGAAACGGGTTATGAAATACGAGCCGATTGTCAGGAAATGATCGTTCAAGGAAATCTCCGTTCCGATTCGGAGTTGATGAACGCGGAAGCGTTCCACTGTGATAACAACAATATCTTCGGATGTGGGATCGAACTCAGAGATCTCAAATCGAAATCAGAAAAAGCTACGTTCTTCTCGGATTCGATGAAACAGATCGGACACGCGACTCATATCATTCAGGATTTTTATTCGCACAGCAACTGGGTTGAAAACCATCCTAATCAAATCAAACTCGCTCCGCTGGAAGAACCTTGGCAACTTCTTTCCATGCCTCATATACAAACGGGTTACTACGATCTTTCTCCGATCGTTCATCACGAGGAAGAAGCGGTCGAATGTTTGGATCTTTCTCAAAATGAGATGAAACTCTATCAACCTTACGCGACTCATATCTGTCTCAACAAGGATTCCGAAAAAACGATTCGCGGCGGAGGCGAGATCGAAAACAAACCGAACGTTAATTTTCACGAATGGGCCGGTTTGCATTCCGTGGAGCACACGAAACAATTCTTATTGAACGCGTATCGTAGCAATCATAAGAATTTGGATCTTTGTCTGATTCCAAAGAAGGTGAGTTTCTCCTGCAACAATGCAATTTTCAGAATGAGAAGCAACTGATAAGACCAAGATCGATTCGAAAGTCGTTTTGAAAACGAAGAAGATTCGAATTCCCATTCTCCGTAAAACTACGGATAGACGGTTCGTTACTACGTAGTTCCCGACGTTGTTTTTATACGGATTTTATTCTACTCTTAGCTCGTGAACCTTATACTTTTTTCAAGGTCACTTAGGAGCCGTTTAAAATGAAAAGTCCGATTGCATTCGTAGGCACGATGCTGATTTTGTTTTCCTTCGCGAATTGTAAGAAAGGGGATTCGAACGACGATACCCTGATGTTATTCCTTTTATACAACGTGTCGAACGCCGAAACCGTCGCCGATATCTATCCGGACCGCGGTTTTCCCGGAAGCACAACAAGTCTTACGGGAGAAAGTTTTCCCGGAGTCGCTTCCGAATATACGGTCAGCGTCGGAGGAACTACGGCCACCGGAATCAATCTGACCAACACGAGCACGCTTACGTTTACGATGCCCACCGTTCCAAACGTGGCCGTGAACTCCACTCTTCCCATCGTCGTTCAAAGATCCGGCAGTTCGGTTCTTTCCAAAACGATCCGTTACAGACCGCTTCAGAGTATTGCGCTCAATCAACCGAATTCTATTACGGGAAGAGTTTCTTCGATCGACGTAAGTACGTTCTATTCGTTTACCGCGACGACAAACACTCCGCACGTCGCAAACGTCTTCGGATACGCGGGAAGCAATTTGGATTTGTATTACTATTCTTCTCCCACTTCGGTAGCGACTGCGCTTGCGACCGGCACGTCTCAAACATCCGAGTTCGATAGGGCTACCTTAGCGGCCGGGAATTACATTCTTCAAGTGAAACACGTGAGCGGTCTTGTCGCGAATTTTAAAACCAATATCTCGGACGGTGCGATCGTTCCGACTTCCACATCCAACGAGGCAAACACGTTCCGTAGATGTTACGACTTTTTAGGTTCCAATCCGACGGCGAACGTTGCTGGCGGTTGTGAGTCGCTGAACCCACCGGCAAATGCGAACATGCTTCGAACCGGACGTTGTACCTATCCGGGAGAATCCGGACTTTCCACGAGAAGTTACTATATCAGTACGGACAATTACGGGTTTACTACGGGTTATGCGCAAACCACCTGTCTGCAGGCCGGTTACGATTCACCAAACCCGGATAAGGCGATCTTTATTCCGAATTAAAATTTTCGTATCACTGAAGGCGGGAAATTTTGAATTCCTGCCTTCGTTTCTTCTTTCGAACTTTCAGCGGCTTTCGCCAACCTCAGTCGTATTCCAGAGAACAGTTTATAAATTTAGAATGGATCGACGCGGAACGCGTCGTAGTCTTAAAACGAAAAAAGCCCGGCTGTATGAGCCGAGCTTTTGTTAAGACATTGATAACAGAAAAAGTAGCGTGA